>JBKPBA010000520.1:0-10932 GCA_046726675.1 Chloroflexota bacterium | reverse complement strand
CGAAAACTTTATTTACCGATGGGGTGAGCAGGTCTGTTGCGTTATTGCCGGCTATATCACCATTGCCTGGAAAACCGATAATCGTCAAGTTATCCTGCTGCTGTACACTGGAAGAGTCACCCAGTTGAACCATGGCCATATTATTCATATTGCTGACATGGATGATAGCGACATCTTTATCAGTGAAAGAACTTTGCGATTCAATATGGTCGACCGGTGCATAAAGATTTGAGGGAACATTCTGTATATCAGTTACATTCAATGGGCCAGTATAAGCTGTACTCAGGTACACCCGGCTTTGTGGTTTGCTATATTGAGTCTTAGATTGTAACTGCCCGCTTGCCAGTTGCGCAGTCACCTGATCTGCCGATACCGATGGATTGACCTTGAGAACCTGGTTAATATAGGTAGCTATATCTTGAGCTGCTTGCTGCTGTAAAAATTGATCCAGGTCTTGTTGCGGAGGATTGACCACATGATCAGCAGTCAATATTTCACCGCTTGCCGTAATAAAAGTACCGCTGCCTGATAAAACAATCGGATAGCCACGGTTACCCTGAGAAAATGTGATATCCTGCTTTGTGGGTGCAGCAAAATGTACGATTATCTGACCATTCAACATGGTTAAAATACGCACCACGGCTGGTTTAGCGATATCAACTGCGCGCACCGCAGGATCTGAGACGTTACCCCCAGGGCCATCAGCATACGCCGTTGGCGAATTGACAACCATTCCCAGGAGGGTGAGGCATACTATTCCTATTACTACGACAATATATGATAATTGGTATCTTTGTCTTGCAGGTGTATATTCAGGTATCTTCGTAAACATATCTATAGCCTTGCTCATATTTTCTAAAAAGGAACCGTCTATTACAGAATTATACCTCATGCCGAAATCAGATGATATGAGCTACAGCACAGTTTAGCCTGGCCATTCCCTTGCCAGCATACCGTAGACAACCAGATCTACAAAGTGATCGTATAGCCATTCACCATCTCGTAAAATCCCTTCCTGCGTGAACCCCAGCCTTTTAGGGATAGCGCAACTGCGTATATT
This sequence comes from Chloroflexota bacterium, assembly GCA_046726675.1. GTDB lineage: Bacteria > Chloroflexota > Ktedonobacteria > Ktedonobacterales > Ktedonobacteraceae > DATMNR01. Next base: position 9,872 of record JBKPBA010000520.1, on the reverse strand, counting down.
TTCGGGGGCGCAGTGTATCTCGACTTTGTGTAAGCCCAACTCAGCGAATGCATATGTTATGAGCGTTTTACACGCCTTTGTCATCAGCCCTCTTCCCTGAAATGATTCGCCAAGCCAGTATCCAATCTCAACTTTACGATTGGCCCAGTTAATCGGGTGGTAACCAATACCGCCTGCAAGTTTATCCCTATACCAGATGCCCGTCTGGAACCCTTCATTTTGCGCAAATTGTTGCAAAGAACTTCTAATAAACGCTCTACTATCCTCAACGGTTCTCGAATTGTCTAACCAGGGAAGCCATTGTCGCAAATATGCTCGATTCTGATCCACCAGTTCAGCAACTTCTTGCGCATGTCGTTCTTCATAGATGCGCAGTTCCGTCTCCTCATCTATTCTTATACAAAGTAGAGGTCTGAAAGCCATGGTTTGTTCCTCCTGATCGATTATTCCAGGTCATTGTAGCACACTTGCTAAATACTGCTTGATAGCAAATCCGCCCCATTGACGCCCTTCCCTCCATAGTGCTAGAATATATCCTAGTGAATAGGTCGGATTAATTTAGCGCTGCATACTAAACAAAATCGTGCAGGCTGCACTATAGACGAGAAGGAGTCGACCATGTGGTTACAAGTATCTACAAAAGGCGAATATGGCGTGCGGATAATGGTCGATCTTGCTCGTCATTACGGTGAACGGCCCCGCTCGCTCACCGACATCGCACAGACAGAAATTCTGCCATTAGCATATCTGGAGCAACTGGCAAAACTTTTAAGAGAAGCCGATCCACCTTTGCTAAACAGCACACGTGGTGCGCACGGAGGCTACCGTCTGAGTCGCCCTCCAACAGAAATCACCATGGGCGAGGTCTTGCGAGTACTCGAAGGCCCTATTGCTCCCATGATCTGTGCGAAGGAAGGCGAGATGACCGAAATCTGCGGCTTTCTGAATTCGTGCAAAATCCAAATCCTATGGGCGAAGGTGCGGGATGCCGTAGCTCATACAATTGATACAATGACATTGGCAGAACTCTTGGGCACACCCGACCCGGTGAAAGATACCCCATCGAAATTCATCGCTCTCTCAGACATTCGTGTGGCCAACTCTGCCACAAACTAAAAAAGGCAGGACATGTATTAGTATATGGAATCAGAACTGATCATTAAAAACCTTCACGCAAACATTGAAGGCAAACCAATTCTACGTGGCGTCGATCTCGTCGTCAAACAGGGCGAAGTCCACGCTCTCATGGGTCCCAATGGCTCAGGTAAAAGCACACTCGCGAATGTCATCATGGGTAATCCTAAATACGAAGTGACCGATGGCGAGATCTGGTTCAAGGGAGAGAATATTCTGGAATATTCTCCCGATCGACGCGCCCGCATGCGCCTCTTCCTTGCATTCCAGTACCCCATGTCTATTCCAGGTGTAAGCGTAGCAAATTTCCTGCGTCGCTCACTCGAAGCGGTTCGCGAGGGCAACAAACCTCTGGAAGAAGGGGAGAATCCAACCGGTAAAATCGGCAAACGCAAGAGCATTCCCCCCGGTGAGTTCCGCAAGCTGCTCCAGGAGAAGATGCGCCTGCTCAAGGTAGATAACAGCTTCATCAACCGTTCCATCAATGATGGCTTCTCTGGTGGTGAGAAGAAACGCGCCGAGATTCTCCAGATGGCCCTGCTTGAGCCAGAAGTCTCGCTGATGGATGAGACAGATTCCGGCCTGGATATTGATGCGCTCAAGATCGTAGCCGATAGCGTCAATGCTTTGAGAGGTCCTCAGCTGGGTATTCTGCTCATCACGCACTACCAGCGTATATTAAACTACATCACCCCTGACTTTGTGCATGTCATGTACGACGGTCGTATCGTCAAGTCAGGTGGCAAAGAGCTGGCCCTGGAACTCGAAGACAAGGGGTACGAGTGGCTCAAACCCTCTGACGAGGAGAATGGGGTGACGGTCAATGCCTGATGCTCTATTAGCTGGACTCTCTCGCAGCGCGGTCGAGGAACTTTCGCGCCACAAGGAAGAGCCTGATTGGATGCTACAAAAGCGCCTGCAGGCCTGGGATATCTACGAAAGCATGCCTATCCCCCTTGGTCGTCGTGGAGACCTGGGTACATTGCGTATGTTCTCCAATTTCAAGTTCCAACAACTCAATCCCTACGTTGCATCTAAAAGCAACGGGAAGTTGCCCGCTCCAATCGACAAGTCCTTGCAAGAGGCCCTGGTCGATCAGCGTTCCGGCCTTGTCGTGCAGCGCAACGCCTCTGTCGTGCGCATTGAACTGGAAGAGGAACTCAAGCGCCAGGGCGTGATTCTGACCGACCTGGATACCGCCGTGCGCGACTATCCCGAACTCGTTCAGCAGTACTTTATGACCACCTGCGTGCCGGTAAACAGTACCAAATACACGGCCCTGCATGCCGCGTTCTGGAGCGGAGGCGTCTTCCTCTATATTCCCAAGGGAGTAGAGATTGAAGACCCAATCCTGACCCAAATCTGGATTGATACCCCTGCGTCAGCCACATTTGCCCATACACTCATAATCGCCGATGAGCAGAGCAGCGTGCGATACGTAGAGGAGCACAACTCGGCTTTCGATGGCGATCAACCCTCATTGATGGATAACGTTGTTGAGGTCTATGTCAAGAACGCGGCGCATGTCGAGTTCAGCAATATGCAGGACCTTGGCCTGAACGTCTGGAACATCACTAATAAGAATGCTGTGCATGAAAAGGATGGCAGCACCACCTGGGTTCTGGCCGACCTTGGCAGCAAGGTAATGCTGTCCGACATCGGTCTTGGCCTGAGAGGCAATGGAAGCGCAGGCGAACTGGTGGGTGTCTTCTTCACCGACCGTGACCAGCGCTATTCACTTAACACGCTCTCGGACCATGCTTCAACAGCAACTAATGCTGAGACGCTGGTGAAAGGTGTGCTATCTGGTGAATCTCGCGTAGAGTTTATTGGTATGATCCGCGTACGGCCAAAGGCGCAGCAAACCGCCTCATTTCTATCGGACCACACGCTATTGCTCAGCGATAAGTGTCGTGCGGAGTCAATCCCTAGTCTGGAGATCGGGGCCAACGAGGTCAGCGCCAGTCACGGTGCCACCACTGGAAAAATCGACGAAGAACAACTCTTCTACTTAATGGTGCGCGGTATTCCTCGTGAAGAGGCAGAGCGTATCATTGTGCAAGGCTTCTTTGAACCAGTGCTGCAACGCATCCCATTAGAGAACCTACGCACACGCCTGCGTCGCAGCATCGTGCGCCGCATGAGCGGCTCTTACGAAAGCGAAGCCGATACCTGGGTCGATGCTCAGGAACGCTGGGAAGTCGAAGGCGTCGACGAGTACGCCGTCTCCCTAGACCACAAACCAGTAGACGAAGAAATAATACTCACCGAATATTAAAAGTGGGCCAGCATCACAAAAATGTGATGCTAAAAGCTGGTAAATCCCGCCCTCCTATGTTTTGATAGTAATCAGAAAAGAAATCAGGTACAGATGCTTACATCCGATAACGTACCAGTGACGACTATGCAACAAATAGAAGAAACAAACTTTGCTGTACGCACAGCAGCAGACATACGCAAAGACTTCCCAATCCTGTCGCGCCAGGTACACGGCAAGCCACTGGTCTATCTTGACAGCGCGTCAAGTTCACAGAAACCTCGTGCCGTGATCGAGGCCATGAGTACCTATTACGAGACTTTTCACGCCAATGTCCATCGCGGGGTCTACGAGATCAGCGAAGAAGCGACGGCAAAAATGGAAAGGGCTCGTGTCAAGGTGGCTCGCTTTATCAATGCCCGCCAGAGCAAACAGGTCATCTTTACACGCAACACCACCGAGGGCATCAATCTCGTCGCCTACAGTTGGGGTAATACAAACATTGCCGCTGGTGACCTGATCGTGCTGACAGAAATGGAGCACCATAGCAATCTCGTACCCTGGCAACTGCTGGCTCAGCGTACAGGTGCCCGGTTGGAATTTGTGCCTGTCACCGATGAGGGGCTGTTAAACCTGGATGTTTACGAACAACTCTTACAACAGCAGCCCAAACTCGTTGCTTTCACACACATGTCCAACGTGTTAGGGACGATCAATCCTGCCCAGCATATAATTACCCTTGCTCATGCGGCTGGAGCCATTGTATTACTCGACGCAGCGCAAAGTGTTCCCCACCTGCCTGTAGATGCGCAGACCCTCAATGTCGATTTCCTGTGTTTCAGTTCGCATAAGATGCTTGGACCTACTGGCATAGGTATCCTGTATGGCAAGCGTGATCTGCTGGAAGCCATGCCTCCGTTCATGGGAGGCGGCAGCATGATCCGCAAGGTCGAATTGCGTCAATCCACCTGGGACGACCTACCATGGAAGTACGAGGCTGGAACACCTGCCATAGCAGAGGCGATTGGCCTGGGAGCAGCGGTCGATTATCTCAATGCACTTGGCAAGGAGAACATATTGCAGCACGAGAAGGAAATTACAACCTACGCTTTAGAGCAGTTGCAGGCTGTCCCAGGATTGACAATCTATGGGCCAGAGGCCACGAAGCGCGGTGGTGTAGTGTCCTTTACCTTAGCGGATATTCATCCACATGACCTGGCATCAATCCTCGATCAAGAGATGGGTGTCGCCATTCGTGCCGGACATCACTGCGCACAGCCACTGATGGAACGCTTCGGTCTGGCTGCAACTGCCCGCGCCAGCTTCTACGTGTATACTATACGAGAAGACATCGATGCCCTGGTGCAGGGTCTGCACAGAGCGCTGCAAATATTCAATCTGTAGGGACCGATTATGTCAATGGATTATTATCGTGAATACATCCTGGATCATTATCGCAACCCGCGCAACTACGGGAAGCTGGAGAATCCCAACGCTCACGCCGAAGACTCCAATCCTTTGTGCGGAGACCAACTGGCGATTGATCTTCAGGTGGATGGTGACCAGGTAACAGCAGTGCGTTTCCAGGGACGCGGGTGCGCTATCAGCCAGGCGGCAGCATCGATGCTTTCCGAGATGATCGAAGGTAAGACTGTAGAAGAGGTCGTGCAACTCGGTAAGGATGATGTGCTGGATGCCCTTGGCATCCCCATCAGCCCCGCTCGCACAAAGTGCGCATTTCTCTCTTTACGCGTTCTGCATCGTAGCCTGGCCCTGGCAGGCCTGGAAAAACCCACAATGGACAATGAAGATGACGAATAATCAAGGAATTTCGATGTCAGACTTTGTAAAAGTTGCTGAACTCAATGATTTGGATGAAGGCGAACTCATGGCAGTGGAAGTAGATGGCGAGCCTATTTGCCTGGCAAAAGTAGATGGATCCATTTATGCCTTTACCGATAATTGTACCCATATTAGTGGTCCCCTCAACGAAGGCGAACTAGGCGGGGAAGTGATCACCTGCCCCTGGCATGGAGCACAGTTCAATGTTCGCACCGGAAAGGTGCTTCGAGGACCTGCTCGCCAGGATATTCAAATATATCCTGTCCAGGTAGAGGAAAACTCAATCCTGGTCAACTTGCCGGACGAAATCTAGTATCAAGAGGAAATCTTGATATTTGTTCTAAAAACTCCTACAATGGGCAGGCTGATACTGTTTGTTCCTGAGGAGACCTCGTCGTATGCTTGGTAGATCACATGTAATGTTTGGCTTGACCTCTGCAATCGTTCTTGATAGCGTCGTACATATATCAGGCCCTCCCTTAGCAACTGCTACACCTGTTCCTCTCGAGTTGATTATCAACAAAGTAATCTTCTTTTCTATGGTGGCGCTTGGATCACTCCTGCCAGATATTGATAACGCACAAAGTACTATAGGACGTAAGTTTGGTTGGATCAGTAAAGAGATTCAGCATATTGCAGGCCATCGAACCATTTTTCATAGCCTTCTGGGTTTGTTACTGGGTTCATTACTTGCGCTTGGCCTGGAGCAACTGATAATATTTTTCTTGGACCAACGAGGCTTCATCTTTCCTGCCCAATTTGTAGAGAAGTCGCATCTGGTCTTTGTTGCCGTGTTGTTTGGATGTATCATACATATTGCAGCAGATGGGTTGACACAAGGTGGCGTGCCATTGTTATGGCCAAATCATAAACGCTTTGGCTTTCCCCCAAATCCACATTGGCGCTTTCGAACTGGTGACTGGCCGGAATATGTGATCGTTTACTCATGTATGCTACTAGTCTGCCTTTGCATCTGGCAAGCCATTATTAAAATTTGAATGTTGCAATGAAACGATTTGACCTGCGTGCACAACAAAAAATAGCCTGGGGACTCTTGATACTGATTATGGTTGTCTACATGTTAGATATGAGCTATCAGGCAATTCTGCGATATGAAACGTTCAAGGCAGGCGCTTTTGATCTGGGTAATATGGACCAGGTATTATGGAATACGATACATGGGCGCTTTTTTCAGTTTACTAACCAGGCAATTGACTGGTATGGCCCCCCAACACGCCTGGCGATCCATTTTGAGCCGATAATCTTACCGCTCTCGCTGCTTTATGCCTTCCATGCCGACCCACGTATCTTGCTTGTCTTCCAAACGCTGGCTTTAGGATCAGGAGCTTTGCCCGTTTTTCTTCTTACACGACGGTATGTTCCTGAGTGGCCCATTTTTGCAGCGCTTATGGCTACCGCATATTTACTTTCTCCAGCATTGTTGGGCTTAAATATCTTTGATTTCCATCCCGTTAGCCTGGCAACTCCATTATTGTTGTATGCCATACTAGCGCTTACATATCAACACTACATTTGGTTTCTGATTGCCTGCGTCCTGGCTTGCATGTGCAAAGAAGATATTCCTCTTGCAGTAGCTCTACTTGGTATTTTACTTATATGGAAATATAAACTTCCACGTTTAGGCACAGCTTTGTTTATTGGCGGTCTGCTCTGGAGTTTTCTAGCCTTTAAAGTTATTATCCCACACTTCTATCCGGGTGTTCAGGTCAACAATTACTGGTACAGGTATGAAGACCTGGGAAGTTCACCTGGTGCAGCAGTTGTGAATCTTGTGATTCATCCCTGGCTACTCTTTACTACCTTCTTCACCATAGATCGTTTCTTTTACCTGGTTGGCCTTGTGCGTAGTGTGGGTTTTCTGCCATTGCTTGCCCCTGAGTGGCTGCTACCTGCGCTACCCAGCCTTGCTGTAAACTTACTCAGCACTGATCCCCTTTTATACAGCGGCGTCTATCACTATAATGCCGCAATTATTCCATTCGTCATGCTGTCTGCAATCCACGGCACACGTCAACTGATCCTCATCTGGCAAGGGTGGCGTCAAGAACTACCAATCGATACACAACAATCAGATACCGTTGAAACCGCTACGGTATCGAATCCTACCTTTTCCTCTGATACCTTGCCTGAACCTGACTTGTCTAATCCTGCTACATTGACTACATCCGGCTTGCCCGCCAATGCTCTGACCACGTATACTCATCTTACTACCGCCTCACATTTCATCGCTCTATTCAATACTTCATTACTCACTCTGTCTAATCATGTATTCGGGCCTTTGAAACCTCGTATCTTGCGCCTGACTTTGCCTGCTTGGCGACATGAGCAAAGGCAAAGATTTAGTGCACGCATGACTCCATTGGCTAAAAAGCTTACTGTCTCACGCTTGCAATGGTTACTATTTACCTGGATTGCGCTGTTGATCGGGCTTAACTACTTGATTGCTATACCTGAACTCAATGCCTTCTGGGCCGATCACACCCCAGGCAGTCGCGAAGAACAGATTCAACGACTACTTGCCCTTATCTCGCCTGATGCTTCTGTCTCCGCAGGAACTAACCTCAATCCTCACCTGAGCGAGCGCCAACTTTTAGCTGTCTTTCCTTCCGTATGCCTGGACACCCATTGTAATCGTACCGTTCAATATGTTGTTGTTGATCTTAAAAACTTGTCAGTAGAAAATCTGGCTGAAGCAACAAGCGAACTGAACGGTCTTTCAAAACTATACCGCCCTCTGGCACGTGCAGAAGGTGTAGTTTTATTAGTGCGACGTAGCACTTGACAGGTAAATCATGATATAATCGCTTTAGGCGGAGTAAGAAGCGGCCTACATAAACAAAACCTCACGATAAATCGGAGGTCTACATGGAGAAGAGCAAGATGTATAATCCTGGTAATCCTTTTCCAGAAGAAATGATTAGAACACAACCTTCTGAGGGCTATCCTCCCATGGAGGAGCTACCACTTAAGCCTCCTCCTCCGCAATATCCTGTGCAACCTCCACCTGCAAATGAAACGGTCACTCAGCCTCAACAGCCAGAGCCGCTAGAAGTAGGGGAGAGTCCTGTAACCGGCCGGGAAGAAGCGCTTACGATCAAATTTGCCATCGGGAAGCTGAATGACTACCTCCTTTGGTTTCTGATGGTACTTGAAGTAACATTACTGATAGAGTTCTTCTTAATGCTCATAGGGGCAGCCCAAAATAACTTGTTTGCTGGTTTCATGTATGCCTTGACCGTGATCCCGCTCTTCCCGTTTAACGGCATCGTACCAAGTACAAAGTTGGGAACTAGTGGTGCAGAGATTGAATGGTCCACACTTATTGCAATGGCTGTCTACGCTCTGGTCTTCTATGCGTTGAGACGATTTCTACATATTCTCATTTCTGGCCCAGAAGAGCCGGTTGAATAGAAAATCCAATCAATTAATTCTCTTCTATTACCTTTAATGGATGATAGCCACTTAAACAGCCTTGGGGTGATACATATGTGTTGAAACATCTTGGGTCAATGCTGCTCGCGATCTGCCGGGCAACCATAGCGAGCGCGTTCTGGGTCGCTGGCAGAATATTCCATAAAGTTGAAGTTCACGGAGTGGATTATGATTCTGGTGCGCCTCGCACCTACTATGGTATGTTACATAAACGTGATCTGGATCCGATTATCATTATACCGACGGTAGTTTTTCACCGGGGGTGGCGGGGATTGGCTGGAGATCTCCATTTTGGCATGCGAAGCGACGGCTTTTCATCCGGTTATCTCGGACGTCTTGTTATGTATCCCCGCTGGCTCTCACGTGCTTTACGTTTGCTTTCGATAGGACCAGTTTTGCGATGGTTAGGAGCGCATCCTCTGCAAGACCTGCTTCGCCCGGCAGAGGAGTGGGTACGCGAGGTGCTACTTTTGGGTATTGATAGCCGTGTTGGTGGCGTATTCACATCAGACTTTATTGAAGACCTTGCAACAGTTACTGGCGAACACTACGAGCAAATCGAATCTTACCATCTCTCGCAACTGCTTGACTGGCGTTACCATCATGCTCTCCAACATTATTATGGCTCCGAAATTCTTGTGCTATCGATGCGTAGACCTTTTGAACGGCGTATGATAACAAGAATAAAAGAAAGCATTGCTGAACTCAATACATGGATGTCAAGTGGGGGGTCTCTCTATGGTTCACCGGAAGGGCACCTTTCTCCTGATGGTAAACTAAGCCCTATTAACTCTAGCTTGCATCGCCTCTTACGTCATATTCCTTCTGATACGAGAATCGTCCCCATCTCTATTATGTATGACTTCATGACTGTAGGACGATTGCGCATTTTTATAGACTTTGCTCCAACTATTGAAAATGCGCCGCTGCTGCCCTCAAGTGAACTGGACTCGCGACTCCACCTGGCGTGGCTAAGCAGTGCTCGCATCACCTCTACTCAGCTCGCCAGTGGCTTTCTAGTGAATGCAAAACGTGAAGGGCTGTCATCGTTTACATTAGATGATGTAGTAGACAACCTTTATCACCAGGCAGTAAAACTGGCAAAGGCTGGTCGGAATGTGGATCAGTATCTCTTGACACGGAATCGAACGCGTAAACTAGCGGCACGTTTTCTGGCATATGCTGA
>JBKPBA010000519.1:0-3648 GCA_046726675.1 Chloroflexota bacterium | reverse complement strand
GATCTGAGGGACTCGTCACAGCACGGCAGATGCTTGCTCAGCGCGGCCTGCGTTTGATGCTGGATTTCGTGCCGAACCATGTGGCGCCTGATCACCCATGGGTTTTCGAGCATCCTGAATACTTTGTGCAAGGGACACGCGAAGATCTGGAGAGAGCACCCGGCGAATTTTTTGAGGCGGGTGGGACGGTGATTGCCAATGGGCGCGATCCATACTTTCCGCCGTGGCCCGATGTCGCACAGCTCAATGCTTTCAGTCCCTCCTTGCGTCAGGCGGTCATCGAGACATTACAATCGATCGCCGAGCAATGCGACGGGATGCGCTGCGATATGGCGATGCTGCTGATCAACACCATCTTTGAGCGAACATGGGGCAGGCGTGTGGGCGGGCCCCCGCCAGCAGAGTACTGGCGTGAGGTGATCTCTGCGGTGCGCTTGCAGCATCCCAACGTGCTTTTTATGGCGGAAGCCTATTGGGACCTGGAATGGGATCTGCAGCAGCTTGGTTTCGACTATTGCTATGACAAGCGGCTTTACGATCGGCTCGTACACGACAATGCGGAAAGCGTTCGACTTCACCTTTGCGCAGGTCTTGATTACCAGGACAAGCTGGTGCGTTTCATCGAGAACCATGACGAACCGCGCGCAGCGGCAACGTTCTTGCCGGAAAAAGAACGTGTGGCCGCAGTTACGATCATGACTTTGCCTGGAGCAAAGCTCTTGTACGAGGGCCAATTCGAAGGACGACGGGTGAGGCCGCCGGTTTTCCTGGCGCGCCGCCCTGATGAACCGATTGACTCAGACCTTCAAGCGTTCTACCACAAGTTGCTGGCGGCGGTCAAGACATCGGGAGTGTGCGAGGGTGAATGGCAGTTGTGCGATCGTACGGGTTGGCCCGACAATAGCAGCTACTTAAACCTGGTAGCCTGGTATTGGAGGCTGGGTGAGTCGCATTATCTGGTCGTAGTGAATCTATCAGAGAACCAGTCGCAAGCACGTATTCATCTGCCCTGGGACAACCTGGCAGGAAGAACATGGCACCTGAGGGATGTACTCAACGACAATGTGTTCGAGCGCAATGGGGACGAGATGCACTCGACGGGCCTGTATGTGGATCTGCCCGCCTGGAGATTTTATTACCTGTGCTTCCGGCCCGACAAGGAGAACGTGGGATGAACCTGGTTCATCCCACATAAGCTAGTTGACGCTCTCATCCTCTCATGCTCAGTTCCTTACATCCGCTTAGGATAGAAACACGCATAAAACTGTATAAGCTGGCTTTAGAGGCCGGTCAGTTTTGTTACCGCATTTAAGGAACACAGCACTAGGAACTGGCATAAGCCTCCGGTTAAGTAGCTTCAACTCGTCTACGCCTTGTGACAATCAAGCCAATAATGCTCAGGACAAGCACTAAAACACCGAGGCTAAGGCGTACTACTGGTTGGCTGAGGTCGATCGCTGGCGGGACACCTGGACCTCGAACAGTTGGAGTGCCGGTGCCTGTATTTTTTGATGCTGTACCTGTTGGCACTGGTGTTGGAGTTGTCGTAGCAGCCCTTTCTTGCGGGCGAGCGCCAATAGTTTTCTGCACGTTTGGAGCAGATGCGGCAGTATGAGTTGCATTTGCTCCCCCAGACGAGCTGGTTGGTGCAGAAGTCGAGGCAGATTCATTTGCGCCAAAGCGCAAGGTAGGGAGGATACCCGAGATGATGAACATCAGGGCTAGCACTGCCGCGAGTGTGCTTACAACCCTTACTGAACGCCGCAGCGCATTGAATCGTACAGCCTTTTTTTGCGTAACCGGTGTGATTGTAGTATTTTGACGTGCAGTTCGTTGTGGAACAGTCGCCAGGCTGCCGGGTAAGACGAATGAACGAGGCACTGCTTCCTCAGGCATTGCATGCAACAGGGCAGCAGTTAGCCGCAAGTCAGCCAGATTGTTTTGGCACTGCTGGCAGATGGATATATGAGCATCAAAAACAGCCTGCTCCTGTGGAGAAAGTTGCTTATCGAAAGATGCTGAAAGTTGCCCGGTTGTTAGATGCTCATCATGTAGTTGTGCCACGCAAAAACTCCATAAAGTATTACTCTCTATCAGTTAGTAGACGATAACTACGCGGTAAAAGTTCCCGGTGCTGGTACAGGTAGTCGCGGAGCCGCTTACGTCCACGCGCAATACGTGACCGGACGGTTCCTAGACTGGTTTGCGTGCTGGTTGCAATCTCTTCATAGGAAAGCCCCTGCACATCGCACAAAATAACCGCGACTCGTTGATCGAGGGGTAATTCCTGGATGCCTTTCTGAAGAAGTTCTTGTAATTCCTGATTCAGCAAAAACTCCTCGGGATTTGCTGCTTGCTCTGTCGCGACCAACGCATTCAGCAAACCGGCCTCGTGTGGCTCATCCTGATCTATAATCGTGTCAAGCGAGTCCTGTGGATGGCGGTTAGTGCGTCGCCAATGATCACATGCCTGGTTGGAGGCGATGCGAAGCAACCAGGCACGAAATGAGGGGCCGCCACGAAATGATTGAATGGCTCGAAAGGCAGCAATAAAGGTATCTTGTGTCACATCAGCAGCAGCATCACGATCACCAAGCATGCGTAATACCACATTATACGTTGTCTGCTGATACTTCAGCACCAACTGATTAAATGCGTTAACATCCCCTTTTTGGCTGAGATTGATGAGTTGCATCTCATCTTCTCGCGCTGGCTCTACCATTGCGCTGCTTCTTTCTTACTCTATTTTCGTTTCGCTAGTGTAGCATATTTTAGCTAGTTTGAGTACTGTTGCCTGAATAGGGTTTCTATAGATATATACGGTTATGGGTGATGCCATTTCGCAAGAAGACACCTCCCAAATAGTACGAAGATAAGTCTTTTTGCTGCCTTCGCTCGTTAGTATTTTAAGAGTGTAATAGCAACAACTTGTGTTAAACGGAGAATTGTGAAGAAGAATAGCCGTATGCAATATTTACAATACCCTTTCCTCTGGTTACAAAGCATCTTTCGGCATTTTGTTCATTGGGTAGAGAGTTTATTAGATAACGAACAAAAGAGTGGTAAAAAAAATACCATATCAGTATTGGATGGGGTACGTGGAGTGGCTGTTCTTATGGTCATCGTATTCCATGTCAATCGGGTGACCGGGGACAATCTCTGGAATCAGGCAGCGAATCCACTTGCTTCTTCGATCTCAACTGCGGGTGGAACAGGTGTAACACTTTTCTTCGTTTTATCAGGGTTCCTGCTTTTTATGCCCTTTGCGAAGGCGCTCCTCTATAAGACAAACTGGCCTCTGGCGCGTGTCTTCTATTTACGGCGTGTGTTACGCATTGTTCCTGCTTATTATGTGTCGCTTTTTCTGATAATCCTATTCCAACATCCTGAATACCTGCATCGCGATCACTTAAAAAACCTTGCTCTATTCCTAACGTTTTTTATGGATTCCTCGCGAGCAACGTTCCGACAACTGAATGGCCCTTACTGGACGCTGGCAACCGAGTGGCAGTTCTATATGCTTCTGCCGCTCATTGCCCTGGGTATCGCCTTCCTGGTGAGTCGTGTTCCTATCAAAAGGCGCTTGCCAGCAGTCACGGTCTGTCTTTTGGGAATCATCGTCTGGGGACTGTTTATACGCTACTGGGG
>JBKPBA010000518.1:0-5348 GCA_046726675.1 Chloroflexota bacterium | reverse complement strand
GAACTAGAGGTAGTAGGCGAGGCAGCAGATGGAGCGGAAGCACTGCGCCTGGCACGACAACTACGACCAGATGTCGTGCTGATGGATTTGCTCATGCCGGTGATGGATGGTATTACGGCGACGGCAGCCATCCGGAGTGAGTTGCCCGATACCGAGGTACTGGCCCTGACCAGCGTGCTGGAGGATGCCTCTGTGGTCGGAGCCGTCCGCGCTGGTGCAATCGGCTACCTGCTCAAGGATACACAAGCCGATGCCCTTTGCCTTGCGATCAAGGCGGCAGCAGCCGGGCAGGTACAGTTGACGCCCAGAGCGGCAGAGCGTTTGATGCAAGCAGTGAGTGCACCTGAAAGCCCTGAGGAGCTTACCGAGCGTGAGACCGAGGTATTGCGACTGCTCGCACAAGGACAGTCCAACAAACAAATCGCACGCAACCTGCAAATAGGTGAGAAAACCGTCAAGACACATGTCAGCAACATCCTGAGTAAACTTGGCGTGCAGAGCCGGACGCAGGCAACGCTCTATGCCATTCGCATCGGCCTGGTATCGGCCAGCCCAGCAGACCAGACCGCATGAGCTACATTCCTCACACAGACGAGCATGGCTTTGATGCCGCACTTCACGCAAGCTAGAGCGAATTATATACAGCAGGTTTAGGCCCTCCACGAACAGGAAAGACGAGAAACGCATGGACACCGATCTCCAACACACACTTTTGCAGCTATTCCAGCATGTCAGCGAGAATCCAGATAGCATGCCTGTGGTACCGGTTGATGCATGGCAAGAGGGTTCTCTGGAGTGGCAATTACTGATCAGCTTTCGTAACGTACTGGAACGCCTCCAGCAGAGCAGGCAAGACGTCCAGCAGAGCGAAGAGCGCTTTGCTCTGGCTGTACAGGGAGCCAACGATGGGTTGTGGGACTGGGATCTCCGTACTGACATCGTCTACTTCTCACCGCATTGGAAGAGTATGCTGGGCTACGAAGACCACGAGATTCCCCATCACTTTCATGAGTGGCTCAAACGCGTGCATCCAGAAGACCGGCAGCGAGCACAGGAAACAATCCAGGATTACCTGGATGGCCGGACAGCCTCTTATAGGCTGGAACATCGCCTGCAACACAAAGATGGCTCTTACCGCTGGATTCTCGCTCGTGGTGCTCTGCTGCGGGATAGGGATGGCAAGCCCTATCGCATGGCAGGATCCCATACCGACATTACCGAACGAAAACAAGCGGAGGAGCAACTACGCGAAAAGGAATCGCAATATCGCAGCATCTTTGAAGCTACCACCGATGTGTTGCTCATCGTCGATTTAGAGGACGGTTCCATCGTCCAAGCCAATCCAGCAGCTTGCAAGGTCTATGGTTACGCCTATGAGGAGTTGATTGGCCTGCCTCATAGCGCTACCATTCATCCAGCTGATCGACCTTATGTGATGAACAACGTTCTTCCCCTGATCAAAGCAGGTGGTGAGTACTTCGCGCGTGGAATCGGCCTGCGCAAAGACGGTACTACATTCCATCTCGATGTTCATAATGCCGGCTTTACCTATCAGGGCAAACTCCACCTGCTGGTGGTGATACGTGACATCACTGAGCAAGTGCAGGCCGAGGAGCAACTGCGTGAAAAGGAGGCGCAATATCGCAGCATCTTTGAGGCTACTGGGGATGCCTTACTGATCGTCGATATGGAAGATGGGCACATTGTCGAGTTCAATCCTGCGGCTTGCAAAGCGTATGGTTACTCCTATCAAGAGTTTATTGGTCTGCTTCCCACCTCTATCATCCAGCAAGAAGATCTCCCTTTCATTGTGGAACATGTCCTCCCTTTGATTAGAACAGGTAGTGAGTACCGTTCACGAGGGGTTGGCCTGCGCAAAGACGGTACCACCTTCCATCTTGACGTGCATAATACCGCTTTTACCTACCAGGGGAAGCTTCATATGCTGGCGGTAGTACGCGATATCACCGAACAGGTACAGGCCGAGGAGCAACTGCGCGAAAAGGAGGCGCAATATCGGAGTATTTTTGAGGCTACCACCGATGCATTATTCATCAACGATATGAATGGCATCACCGTCGAGGTCAATCCAGCAGCCTGCGAGATGCACGGTTACTCCTATGAGGAGTTAATCGGTCAATACCCCACGATCATTGGTCACCCCGATTATCATCATCTCGTTGCGGAGTTTTTCCAAACGATCATTGCAGGCGATCAGTTCCAGGCCAGGTCAGTAAACCTGCGTAAAGATGGTACCGCGTTTCCCATCGAGATACATGGCACTACTTTCACCTACAAAGGCCGACCTCATACCCTGGCGATGGTGCGCGATATCAGTGAGCAGGTTCAAGCCGAGGAGCAATTGCGCCAAAAGGAAGAGCAGTACCGCAACATCTTTGAAGCCACCAGCGATGCACTGTTCATTCAGAACCTGGAAGATGCCCACATTGTTGAGGTAAATCCGGCGGCATGCAAGATATTTGGTTATACCTACGAGGAACTGATTGGCCTGTACCCTCGTCATCTTATTCACTCGGATACGTATGCCTCCTTCAATGGATATCTGCATACAATTCAGACCGGTGGTCAGTTTCATACCCAGGCAATTGGTCTGCATAAAGATGGCACCGCATTTCATCTTGAAGTCCGCGGCACTCCTTTCATGTACAAGGGCAAACCACATAGCTTGACAGTCGTGCGTGATATCACCGAGCAAGTCCAGGCCTATGAACTGCTTGAGAAGCGCGTGGAAGAGCGCACACACGAATTGTCCAGCCTGTTAGAGGTCTCCCACGATGTAGCCTCGACCATCGAGTTGAAACCGTTACTAGTCCTCGTCCTCGATCAACTCAAAAGGGTCGTCGATTACACCGGCTCCTCTTTCTCAATCCTGGAGGGGGAAGATCTGGTGCTGGTCGAAAATCGCGGTCCCGCCCCTCTCGATCAGGTATTACAATTACACTTCCCTATCAAGACCATGGGAATCATATGGGAGATGCTATCCAGACGAGAGCCAGTTATTATCGCTGATGTACGGGATGATTCTCTCTTAGCACAAGCGTTTCGAACGTGGATGGGCAAACGTCTGAAAACACCCTTTGGCTACATCAGAGCCTGGATGGCCATTCCATTGTCACACAAGGAACAGGTCATCGGTATGTTGACCCTTTCATCGCGTGAGCCAAACCACTATACACCCCGGCACGCTTCACTGGCGCTTGCAATTGCCAACCAGGCAGCAGTGGCACTTGAGAATGCCATGCTATACGAACAGGCGCAGGAGTTAGCGGCATTGGAGGAGCGGCAGCGATTGGCGCGCGAGTTGCACGATTCCGTTTCTCAAGCTCTTTACGGCATCACCCTGGGCACCCATACCGCGCGTACTTTACTCGAACGTGATCCATCCAGGGTAGCAGAGCCATTAGATTATGTGCTCTCGCAGGCCGAGGCTGCTCTGACAGGGATGCGAGCACTGATCTTCGAGTTGCGGCCCGAGTCGCTGGAAACTGAAGGGCTTGTCGCGGCGCTTAGTAGGCAGGTAGCGGCATTACACGCGCGACATGAAATCGAGGTATCGACAGAATTTTGCGACGAGCCTGATCTGCCGCTCAAGGTAAAAGAGGAACTGTATCGTGTTGCGCAGGAGGCGCTGCATAACACGGCCAAGCACGCTCGTGCAAACAATGTGAACCTGCGCATGCATGTGGACACTGAGGGGGTTTTACTGGAAGTGTGTGATAATGGGGTTGGCTTTGATACGACACATTCATTTCCCGGTCACCTGGGTTTGCATTCGATGCGCGAGCGCATCGCGCGTCTGGGTGGGACTCTCCAAATCGAGAGTACACCGGGACAGGGTACGTGTATCCGCGCTCAGCTTCCGGCTTCAACCAGAAGGACAGCGCAGCTGCTATTATAGAGTGATCTCTTGTACTGGCTACGTGCGCCGTGTCACGCACGTTGAGATCGCCGACGCAGTCGGCTAGAATTCGAGGGATGGGTACTGCCCCTCTCGGTGGTGGATAATTCGGTCATCTCTCCCAATCGCTTGACAGCATTGTAGACTCACCGTATCCTTGCTTCTCGAGGAGCTCTCCCTTCTCCCCATTTTTAGCAGCGAGGATCTGTATGGTGCTTCATGTGTTCGTGTTCCTGCTCGTGGTCTGCCTCCTTCTCTCTCTGGCGAGGCTCGGGCGTCTTGACTGGTTCCCTCTTCGGCCTTCCTCCTCAAAAGGTAGGGCTAAGCGCAGCACGCTCCAGCGTCTGCTCTCGCCCCGCTGCCCAGACGATTGCCCCGCCTGTCGTCTCGCCTCCACTCCCGCGTCGGGTGGAGGGCTAGCGTCTCCGGATGTCGCGCCCCTGGCGCGAGGTCAAAAGCCGGCGGGGAGCGCGCCACTCGGGTGAACTCCACCGGCTTCGCCTGTCCCAATCAGCAGTGCACCTACTTCGGCATCACCGATGCTCAGATCCATGCTCTGGTTGGCGATGGCAAGCACGGTCGTGCTGAGCAGATCCAGACGTTCCGCTGTCAGGCCTGCCATACCACGTTCACTTCCAGGCGCAACACGCCCCTGTACCGTTTGAAAACCCCCTCTCACCAGATCGCAGTGGTGCTCTCTGCGCTGGCCGAAGGGCTGGATCTTTCGGCTGCCGAACGGGTCTTCAGCTACCGACAAACCACCATCGCCATCTGGCTTTCTCGAGCTGGAGAGCATGCACAAACCCTGCACGAGCGCTCCTTCTGCCATCTCCAACTCCCGCACCTGCAGTTGGACGAACTGCGCACCCGGCTCCGCAGCCATACGCAGGTGCTGTGGCTCTGGCTGGCCATTGATCCCTGCACCAAGATTCTTCCCGTGCTTCAGCTCGGTACCCGCACACAACACATGGCACACCAACTCATCCACTCTCTCCGACAGATCCTGGCCGCCTTTCTGCTTGCCGATCTTCACCAGTGATGGCCTCAATCTGTATTTCTATGCTCTCACAGCCCATTTTGGATACTGGCTCGAGGTTGATCGCCAAGGACGGCATAGACGCCAATGGCAAGTGGCGGCGGGGCTGATCTACGGCCAGGTGAAGAAAAGCTACCGACGGTGCAAGCTGGTTCGGGTCACGCATGTGATGCGCCTCGGGACAGAGGACGCTCTTAAGGTCGCCTTGCAGAGGTTAGGCTACTCAGGACGGCTGAACACCGCTTTTATCGAGCGGGTGAATCTGACCGTCCGCCAGGGCATAGCAGCCCTTGCACGACGCACCTGGGCCACGTCCCAACAGGCTCCACAGCTTCTGGCCCATCTGGAGTGGTGGCGAGCGTATTACCATTTTGTGCGTCCACACGAATCCCT
>JBKPBA010000517.1:0-7022 GCA_046726675.1 Chloroflexota bacterium | reverse complement strand
CTGCCCGGTATCTACGTACGCCATAGTGCGGTCAAACACTTTCAGAAACTGCTTCTCGTAGGGCATGACTTCGCTGATCATAGAAACTTGCCCTATCCTTCCTAGTAGAGGTAATAATGACTCAGATAAGAGGTGAAAACTCCTCTATAACCATCTAATTCATATTAGATGGTTATAGAGGAGAGTATACCCGGTCCCGGTAGGATTTGTCAAGAGGTTCCCATTGTTGGGTTCCACCACAAACCAGGGGCTAGCATCCATGGTCGCGTAGGGGCGGGGGTTGTGTGGCGTTGGGTGGGGACGCTTCTCCTTTCGTCTCACCTGAGTGCGAAGCACTAGCTGCGCAGCAGCGTTGGTGAGACGGATAGGTGCCAGCGTCGCCCATTGCAGGGCCATCTTCTTGACCCCCGATTTGTGATAGAACCCCATTGTTGCAAGTTGTTTACAGATACGCCTATGGTGTTAGTCACATGATGCAAGTGATGCAAACGTTACAAAGTGATGCAATTGTTGCAAATATCACCTGCGATTTCGACTTTTCCATACGGTAACAAGCACATTTGTGCTCAGTATAATGAACTATCTAAAGATTCGCCAAAAATACCTGTTACAAGTGATGCAGATGTTACAATCAATAACATCGACCAGACACACGTTCTATGATATAATGCCGAAAGTCGAAAGCTGTTCCAGTCGTGGCTTCTCAAGCGTTTAACTTGATAGCAGGAGACAGTATTTCATTTTCCGCTAATAACCAGACACACTGTATTTTGAGATGTGAGAGCACATACTTTATTTGGGATACCGGGAGAGGCACGGAAAAGATGTATATTGGCAAAATTGTCAAATCGGACTCGCACATCAACTACGTCTGTCAGATTTATGGACCACGCGAGGTTGAAATGGAACCGGCACCGGCGGACTATGCTTTTGGCCGTTTTGTACGCATCGCTGTGCGTTCTGAACAGCCCGATGACCATGATGCGCAGGTGATCCTTGCGCTCGGAAAGAGTACTGAACCCCGAACCTATGCTATAGGCGTAATCTATGACACTATCCTACTCAATCCCGCGTTCGGCTCGTTGGGGCCGCGCCTCTCGAATGAGACGCAGGTAGAACTTTTTTCGCCAGATTACATCTCTGAGAAAGCAGTGCTGATTTATGTAATGGTTCTTGGCATGATGGAGCAGCGTCCGGTACCCGCTAGTCAACCGGAAATACTCTCTGTCATGCATGGGGTACCACTCTTGTCGCTGGAACTGGGAAGCGAAATCGAAACCATGACCGATGAAGAAGTTCGGGCTTTTCACTTCTTCATGGACCCCGACAACCCTGAAAAGGGTACTTACTTGCATATGGGCTATATTCCGCATATTATTGCGCAGCGAAATAGCCTGCTTCCAATGGTGACACTACGCATCATCGACCAGTTGGAATGCCTATTTCCCGAAAATCTCTCGGTGCTTTCGATTGTGAAACGCAACTTTGCCTGGAAACTCAAGGTGGAAACTACCGGCTAATGGAGGCTCTCATCTATGCTTGACCCTACTCTTGTCCGCCAACGTTACAAACCTGTAGGCATCACCAAAGGACCAGGCGAAAACGCCCACGAATATACCTTTGTCTCACGCGACGATGAGCAAGTCCTTAAAAATGGCGAATATGTCTATTACGAGCTTTCCGAACCCGGAGATGTAGGGGTGCCCCTTGCGGGCCCCCGGCCCCCGGCCCTTACTGAACCCGGAACTATTGCGGGTACTCGGCCCTCTCGCCGTGTGCTGGGACGCATCATCAAGCGGCTCCCATTGCAACTCTACCCTGATACATTCTTAGCCGAACCAGAGATATCCCCTGCACAGGTAGCTGCGATGGTAGGCTATGACTCACATGCCAACGAATTGTTTGAACTGCACGTTGCCATCATGGGCTACTTTGATGATCCAACCAATTCGTTCATTAATCCCTGGATTCCTCCGCAGTCGGGTAAGAAGATTTTTTTAGCTGATGATGAGATGCTTGGGCATATCCTCAGCCGCAAACGCACAGGGGAACCAGGTTCCGCTACTATTGGATCACTATTAACCCGTCCTCCCGACGCTGTGCCTGTAGTTCTTTCAGTTAGAGATGTTGTGAGTACCCATCTCGCTATTATCGCCAGCACCGGCGCAGGTAAAAGCTACCTTGCCAGTGTGCTGATCGAAGAACTGATGCAAGCCCGAAATAAAGCATGTGTGCTGATTATTGATCCGCATGGCGAATACGGCACACTCGATCAAATCGCCAATTTTCCTCAATTTACCGAGCAGAGTGACGGAAGACGAAACAGCTATCAAGCGCAAGTTCGCGTCTACAAACCAGAGCAGGTGAAGGTGCGGATTTCGACGTTAACCATGGGTGATATGCGTCATCTTTTACCAGAGATGACAGAGAAACAACAGTACCTCTTAAGCCGGGCTTTGCGTAAAGTCAATGAAACCAAAAGAGGTACACCCTGGACCGTAGCTGATCTAAAAGTCGCTATAAAAAATGTCTCAAAGCAAAAAGGCGATGATGATAGTGAAGGCGCGGACGATTCTAGCACAGTACATGCACTAACATGGCGTATCGACCAGCGTTTCGTGGATAGCTTTACCTTTGACGATATGGAGCATCTTGACCTGCCAGAGATATTCAAACCCGGACAGTGTACTATTTTACAGCTAAACGAGGTGGATGAGCGAGATCAACAGGTTGTTGTCGCTACGCTTCTGCGCCGTTTGAATAAAGCGCGTATGGATACCGAACGTGGCAAGGTGCATTCAGGCGAATTTTATCTGCCCTATCCAGTTTTTGTGCTTATCGAAGAGGCGCACCACTTTGCTCCTGGTGGGACCGAAGTTGTCTCGACAGCGATTCTCAAGCAAGTGCTGGCTGAAGGTAGAAAATTTGGTATTGGGGTCGGTTTAATCAGTCAGCGCCCTGGCAAACTCGATGCCGATGTACTCAGCCAGTGCCAGACGCAATGCATTATGCGTATCGTAAACGAAATAGACCAGAAAAGCGTTGCCGCAGCGATCGAAGGCGTTGGACGCGATTTACTGGATAATCTGCCAGCGCTTTCAAAGGGCCAGGTAATTATTGCTGGCGCCGCGGTCAATACGCCAATGATTTGTCGAGTACGCCAGCGCATCACTAAGCATGGCGGTGAGAGCAAGGATGCGCCTGATATGTGGCAAAAATACTTCAGTCCAGAAGCCCTGGAGAGCCGTCGTCGTAACGAGGCTCCTTTAAATGGAAATAAGGGTTTTAACTTACTGAAATGACAAATCGCATTGCACTTAACATGTTAATGGTACTGGCACCACTGGCGTGGGCTGCGCTCCTCATATTTACGTACTTTGTGCCACCACAGGCTCTGCTGGCTTATGTCACATTTTTTGTACTCTTGAGCGTTGCTCTCACCAGCACCCTTTCACCGCTTGCGTATTTTATCAGTCTGCGCTTCATCTCTTCACGACTCCATAGAGCGACAATGCGTCATGCTCTGCGTCAAGGCACATTGTTATCACTCTGGATTGTATTCAACCTTCTGTTGCGCGCGTTGCAAAGCTGGAATCTCTTCGTTGCAATTGTGAGTCTTGGTATTATCATTGTGATTGAGGTGTTATCGTTAGGTCGAAAATGAAAGGTATTCTCGTTATCCGTCCAGGCGCTATTGGAGATGCATTACTCACCTTTCCAGTACTGAAAGCGCTGAGAGAGCATTATGCCTGTACATATATCACGCTGGTGAGCAATGCACAGGTGCTGCCGCTGGCACTGGCACTTGGTGTTGCGGAACAGGCATTTGACTTTCAAGATATCCGGTGGAGCGAGTTGTTTTCTACAACCGGTATTCGCACTTCCTCCATGCACGATCTTCTAAAGCAAACCGATCTTGCTATTTGCTGGATGCGTGATCCTGATGGCATCATTGAGCACAATTTAAAGACGTCAGGGATCAAACAAGTTATTATCGCCCCGGGTCGACCCTCTGCACGCGAACGCCTCCATATCGTAGACTACCTGGCCCACACAATCGGATTGCCCATTGTAGGGGCGCAATTCATTGCGCCCTCCTTGCAAAAGGTTGATTTTACTTGCAAAGACATAACAAATCGATTCGTTGCCATTCATCCAGGAAGTGGAGCAGTAGAAAAATGCTGGCCAACTTCCCGCTTTGCGACCGTCATTAAGCGATTATTGGAACAGAACCGCCGTGTTCTTTTGCTTGCTGGGCCAGCCGATACTGAGCGCATAGATGATTTACTACATCAACTTTCGCCATCTCTTACTCCAATATCAGAAATGTTTAAGATGCTTGTTAATGCACCTCTGTTGGAGGTAGCGTGTCATCTACAACAATGCGGGTGCTATCTTGGCAACGATTCGGGTATCACTCACCTGGCTGCGATGCTTGGCGTTCCAACAATAGCCATCTTTGGCCCAACCGACCCGGCAATCTGGCAACCGATGGGGCCGTCCGTCAAAGTGTTACAAGGGCATACATTGGAAGATGTAACTGTAGATGAGGTAATGGGAACCATTTTATAGCCCATTTCTCCTATATTTTTTACCTGCTCTATAACTCTTCAATACTTTACATAATCTCTGTGGTTGTAGTCCTCTACTAATCTCACGACTGATTTGTATGCCAAATTGTGTCAATATGACTCATTTTGTATATGATAAGCTATACAAATGTGGTCTCTGTTACATAGGTAGTGTTTGTACTTGTACAACTGCAAGTTTTGTAACATCAGAGCTACACTTTGCGAGTGCCGCAAGTCGTAATCTAAAGGAAAGGAAATTTTGCGAATACACCAACAAGTCTGGAAGTATTTCCAGCAATATAGTGCAGTAAGTTTTGTAGGGAAGTTAAGTGTGCCTGCGATGCTCGGAGTGCTCTTTTTATGTGTCACTCTGGGTTTGAATGTAGGGAGTGCGCATGCTCAATCGCAAACCGTCTGCTCTAGCGGTGACCGCACATATGTAGTTGTTAGTGGAGATACACTAAGTGGGATAGCGTACCGGTTTGGTGCAAACTGGGGAAGTCTAGCATCCTACAATCACATCGCGAACCCGAATCTCATCTATGCCAACCAGGTTATTTGCATTCCCGGTGGGAGAACAGTGAATAGCGGCAGTCATGCGAGTACGTCGACACAGTATATACCGCTGAATACTATATCAGCCCACACTAGTTCGGCAACATCTGCCGGTTCCGCAAGTTCTCCTGTAGGTACTGTGAATGTTTTCCCCTATGGGCAGTGTACGTGGTGGGCCAATCAACGATTCTTCCACATCCATGGCGTATTTGTGCCATGGCGAACACAATCCGATGCCTGGGAGTGGACAGCTCGCGCGTACCAATTTGGCTGGCATGTTTCCAGTTCACCAAAAGTCGGGTCTATTATAGACCTGCAACCATGGGTAGAGGGCGCCTATGGTTTGGGACATGTAGCCTTAGTAGAAAAGGTTCGTAGTAACGGCCATGTGATCGCAAGTACTATGAATTGGGGCGCATATCCATGGCAGGTCACCTATGTCGAGTTTGCTCCTGGCCCGGGAGTAACCTTCATTAGTCGATAGACTTATGAGACTGGCGTAGTCAATCTCATCTATCGTTAAGTGACATATGGTAACCCGGCACTCGCAAGACAAGAGCCAGTTTTCCGCAAAGGGAAGCTGGCTTCTCTGTTTATACAAGTAAGTGTATAACCCTGACTTCTGGCCCATCAGATTGTACACAAGATACAAGATCACATATACTAAAAATGTTGAATGAGACAGTATCCGTAGCAGTATTCCTTATCGTATATGACAGGAGATGATGCCGATGATCAATCAACCAGATACGCAGGAGCAGAAACCTCAGTCGGGAAAGTTGGTTTTACCAGCGCCTCCTGCCGAGGAACAGCAGATGTATTATGGCGGTCAGAAGGCACAATTACGAACCGAACAGCTTATGCGCCTTCAGACCCAACCTGCTCCTAAAGCTATAGGAGCCAGGCTTGCATTTTATTGGCGCAAAGACCCTGCCTATAAAGTACTTATGATTGCTATGGCAATGGTTCTTATCGCAGGAATTATATTTGTATCTCTGGCTAGCGCCACATTTCTAGGCAATCCCAACTTGTTTGCTTCCTCATCGTCTCAAACTATCCCCAAGGGAGCTAACCCTACAGGCACAGTAGACCTTCGTCCAACCTTTCCCGCTCCTGGCGGTGGAAGCGGAAGTAATCAAAGTAGCCAGCCTCCAATGCATTCAACTCCGGCGCTTAAACCTACCAGTACAGGTCAGCCAAGCCCTACACCAGGCGGAGGTGGGACACTGACCGTGCAGTTCACAAGTATCCCGTCGCAGGTCATGAATGGTAGCTATGTTCCTGTTGGTGTAAACACCAGCGAACCAGGTGTAAGCGTCCTGCTTGTGATACGCTATAGTGTTCAGGGAGGCCGATCTACTGCTGGCCCGCAAACGACTGATAGCGACGGTAATGCAACCATTCCATGGTTCGTATATACCTTTGGCTTTAGGCAAAAATCTGTACAGGCTTATGTTTATGCTCTTGCGACGGATCAAAATGGTCAAAAAGCAAAGTCTCAAACTGTAACTGTGCAAGTGCTGACCAGAGGTATAGGCGGTTGAACCCAGCCCTGTCATGCTGAGCGCAGCGAAGTATTTCCGCGCAAGGGCTGACCAGAGGCATAGGCGGTTGAACCTGTACATGGAACAATTTTATCTATGGCGGGATGGAATGAAATTTGTCATCTGATGTGCGTATTATTCATAAGAGGCTTCATAGATATGTCTATGACACCATTGCAAATGCTTTGTCTCTACGCTTTCCTTTTAAGGACTTATATGACGCAGATAGACGAAATCCGCCAGGTTCAGGAGGCTACGCGCGCGGTTCGTCAGAATGCCAGCCGCGTGATTGTAGGTAAAGAGGAAGTACTAGACCTGCTGATGGTCGCATTACTCTGCGAAGGACATGTAC
>JBKPBA010000516.1:0-4032 GCA_046726675.1 Chloroflexota bacterium | reverse complement strand
CATTGAGGGTCTACAATTGACCCATCCTACTCTCATCACTGTTTTGCCGTTGGTCCTGTTTTGCTTTTTTCTGTTGCCACACGATCTTTCATGCGGAAGCTCTTTCCGCTGATGGTAATCACCTCCACATGATGCAAAAGGCGGTCCAGCAACGCGCTGGCAAGAACCTCATCATTGAGGAGGGAACCCCATTCGGCAAAGCTCGTGTTGGAAGTCAGAATGATCGCTCCTTTCTCATACCGGTCCCGCACTAACTCAAACAACGAGTTCGATAGCTCGCTTGTGAGCCTGGTGTACCCGATCTCATCAATCACGAGCACACGGGGAGTGAGGTAGCGGCGCAACCGCTGCCTCCTTAAGCTTGGATGAGGAACGCTCGAGAGATCCTCAGCGAGGCTGGCTAAGTTCGTAAAGAGCACTGAATAATCTGCTTCCAGCGCCTTGACCGCAAGCGCCACGGCCAAATGTGTCTTCCCCACGCCTGGCGGGCCCAACAACACCACATTCTGATGGGTTTTGACAAACGACAGCTCGGCTAGTTCCCACAGTTGCCGCTCGTCAATGGAGGGTTGAAACGCGAAATTGAACTCCTCGAGCGTTTTGCGTGCTGGCAGTTTCGCTGCCTTCAACCGCGTCTGCGCAGCTGCCAGCTTGCGTCCCTCCACTTCCATCATGAGGAAACGTCGCAGAAACGCATCATAGGTCAGGCTATGCATTCTGGCCTGCTCCATGAGGTCTGGTAATCCTTTCTCCACATGTTTGAGGTGAAGCGCTTGCAGTAAGTCATTCATGACGAGACCTCCACCCCAAAGAGCTGATCATACTCGGCCAGGTTGCGCACTGAGACGACGGGGCCTGTGACTTGATGTCCCAGTGGGCGATCCGTGCGGCCCAGCGGCGCGACTGGTTCGACCCCCTTGAATTGGTCAGGATGCTGCACGATGTCGTGGGAGCGCGGACGCTTCGTGAGCGTGGTAATCAGTTGGCCTTGATGATAGATGCGCAGTTCGCGCTGCCGTTCGCGCACCAGCACCACCGCACCGGCTACAGGTGGATCCGCTGGTAAGCCATAGTAGACCCCATCGTACGAGATGAAGCCGTCCCAACTGACTTTGCGTTCCTCTGCGCCAAAGCGTTCCCAGGCAAACTCGTTCGGCAACGGGGCCAGATTCTCTTCAACCCACCTATCCAGAGGCACTTGGCGGGTGGTGCGATGCACCTTCTGATTGAGCCGATCACACCACCGCTTCGCCTGCCCATTGAGATGATCGATATCGGTAAAGCGAACCCCAGGCCAGAAGCCGTTTTTAATCACCCCGACGCTCCTCTCGACCTTGCCTTTCGTTTGTGGCTTGAAAGGCCGACAGACCCGAGGCGAGACCCCAAGCGAAGCCATGAAATCGGCGAACAGCGGATTCCAGATGGGGGTCTTGCCATCCATGTCCAGGAAGACACTCTTCATGCGATCGGTCAGGGCAGCTTTGGGTAAGCCGCCAAAGTACTCGAAGGCTTCCATCATGCAGCGCAGCATTGTCGGAGCGTCGCAACGCTTGACGAAGGTGATAAAGCGCATGCGCGAGTAGCTGAGCACAGCAGTGAAGCCATACACTTTGCGGTCTTGTCCCTCCTGCTCATAATGAAATTCGCCCCAGTCATATTGCATCTGTTCCCCTGGATTCGTTTCGTAGCGCAGAATGGGTTGATGCCCCACCTTGCGCGGACGTAAGGGACGCACAAAGTCGCGTAAGATCGTGGCGTTGCCACGATAGCCCATCTCCCGCAGTCGACTCAGCATCGTTTCGCAGTTGTACAAGTGATCCTGTTGGATCCAGGTGCGAATCTGAGCCTTGTAGGGATCAAGGACAGAACCGCGTTTGGGACGAGGCACGGCTTCCTTCTTTCCTCGCAAATAGCGGCGCACGGTGTTACGCGCAATTCCTACGATTCGAGCAATCTCTCGAATAGATTTTCCTTGTGTCGCTAGTTCATGTATGGTATTAATGGTGCCACTCCTTAGCATCTCCTTTCCTCCTTGTGTAGTGGATACACACGAGGATAGGGCTTGGTAAGGGGTGGGTCAATTCTTTCCGTTATTTATGGGTTCATTTTACGGCTCATCCTGGTTTTTGGTGAAGCATTGAAAACGACGGATCTATCTGCTATGCTCCTGCCAAAAATGTTGCAGGAGGTGGCACCATATGCCGACCACACCCCTGTTTCCCTTACCGGAAGGACTGGAAATGACCTCGATCAGCGAGACAGCGGAGGAACTGCTCGTCCATGTCACCTCACACCGCTCGAGTTCGCCGTGCCCGCAATGTGCGACGCCTTCGTCTGCTATCCACAGTTCGTACTGTAGGCATCCCCGGGATCTGCCCTGTATTGGCCGTCCCATTCGCTTGCTATTCACGGTGCGCAAGTTCTTTTGTCGCAACCCCAACTGTTCCCGCAAAGTCTTCACTGAACGACTTCCAGATTTCATTGAAGCCTCCTCTCGCTTGACCGAGCGCTTGCGCACGTCGGTGCAAGAGATCGGGTTTGCCACCTGCGGCAAAGGTGGAGAACGTCTCAGTGACAAGCTTGGGATGGGCATTTCAGACGCCACCCTGCTCTGGTCTCTCTTTCTCGTCCCTCTCCCTGAGGTGGGGAGGGTGCGCGTTGTCGGGGTGGACGATTGGAGTTGGCGACGTGGCAAGCGCTTCGGCACCCTTCTCGTCAACCTGGAAACGCACAAAATTGTGGATCTGCTTCCCGACCGAGAAGCGGAGAGCGTGAAGCAGTGGCTGGCTGCACACCCGGAAGTCGAAATTGTGAGCCGGGATCGTGGAGGGGTCTATATTGATGGTGCCACGTGGGGAGCCCCTCAAGCAACACAGGTCGCTGATCGTTGGCACATCCTGTCGAATCTGGGCGATGCAGTGGAGGAGTTCTTGATTCGTGCTCATATTCGGTTACCAGAGCAGGGAGCAGGCGTAGAGAAGGAGCAAGCGAAAGATCAGCCCCTCTCCTCGTTTTCTGCCACTCCTGCCTGTCAGCGCAAGTCGCAAGCACACCTGTTACGCAAATGGAAGCTGTATCAGCGGGTGCAGGAACTGCACGCAGCTGGGATGAGCCTGCGCAAGATCGGGGAAGAACTGGGCCTGGCCCGCAATACGGTGCGCAAGTATTTCCGACAGGCTCCAGAGCCGCCGCTGCCTACTCCGCGCCCCTTGCGGGCCAGCCAGCTTGACCCGTATGAAGACTATCTGCTCGAACGCTGGAGCCAAGGGGAGCGCAACGCCGCCCAACTGTACCGCGAAATCAGTGCATGTGGCTATCGGGGCGGTACCACCATCGTACGAGCGTATGTCGCTCACCTGCGGAGCACCACCGCCGATGGCTCTGCGCCTCGCTCACGCAAGCAGCGTGCCAAGGCCATCTCGCCACGCGCATTACGTTGGCTCCTGACACGTAAACGGGAAGATCTCGAAAAGGAAGATCAAGCCAGGTTAGATCAGTTGTTAAGCCTCTCACCAGAGGTGCAAGCTGTGTATGCCTTACTCCAAGCCTTTCTGAGGATGGTACGCAAGCGCGAGCATCAGCACTTGCGTTCCTGGATGGAGCAAGCGACCACAAGTGGCATTCCTGAACTGAAGAGCTTTGCCGCCGGGATCGAGCGAGACTACGATGCCGTCCACGCGGCTCTCCGTCTGCCCTGGAGCCAGGGAACCACTGAGGGCAAGGTGAACAAACTCAAGACGCTCAAACGAGTCATGTACGGTCGTGCGGGCTTTGCTCTCCTCCGGCGACGGCTCTTACACGACGCCTAACGATCGTATGTCTGCTTGACTGGAGCCGATGAGGTGAAAAGATTCTCCCAGTGCTTCACCAAAAACCAGGATGAGCCAATTATACGCTGTCGTTAATACAGGGTTAGGTGAGATGCAGAAAGATATTGTCTACACATCCGTACGCGATGCTTATAGAGCGAGAGGGTTTGATGATATTAGCAGCGATGATCTCATAGATATCTTAGAATACCCTACACTCAAA
>JBKPBA010000515.1:0-6773 GCA_046726675.1 Chloroflexota bacterium | reverse complement strand
GTATTACCTCAGCAGGGCAGATCATGTCACTGGATCGTCTTCCCTATGTGGTGCTGATCGAGAAAGCGCTGCGCGATGAGGGGACCAGCTACCACTATCAACCACCTTCGCCTTACAGTTATCTCCACCCGGCTCTCCGAGACGTTCTCTGTACGGCCTGGGATCATACGCACGTTCCCCTGTATGCTGGCGCCAGTTGGACCACAGATGCTCCCTTTCGAGAGACTGAAGAGATGATTGCCTTCTGTCGAAAGCAAGGCATTCTGGCAGTGGAAATGGAAGCGGCAGCTCTCTACGCGCTCGCCAACGCGAAGCAGTTCGAGATCGTATGTTTTGCTCATGTGACGAACCAGATGGGACAGACGGATGGCGATTTTGAAAAAGGGGAGGCACAAGGCGCTCAGACGTCCTTAGACATTATGAGCC
This sequence comes from Chloroflexota bacterium, assembly GCA_046726675.1. Lineage (GTDB taxonomy): Bacteria > Chloroflexota > Ktedonobacteria > Ktedonobacterales > Ktedonobacteraceae > DATMNR01. The sequence goes on along the minus strand of JBKPBA010000515.1, from coordinate 6,347 downwards.
AGACAGCACACCATTGGCGACAGCGTACGTGACACGGGGTCATAACATTTTTTCGTCCCATTTTTCCCGCTAAGGCGCCAGCACGCTCTGGAAGAGGGCTGAAGAACGCAGCCTGCCCTGGTGCTTGACCGCAGAGGAAGCGATATGCGCGGCCATTTTCGCACAAAAAGGAACCAGGGAAGGCTTCTTTGCAGAGTGATGAGGCAGTGGAGCAGTCAGCCCACCAAGCTGAGCGGGAATTTTGACAGGAAAAAATGTCGTGATCCCAATTTCTTCCGGCTTAGCGGGAAAAATGTTATGACCCCGAATTGGCGTTGACAGGGGAAATGCTCCAGGTGGAACAAAGTGATCAAGGTGCTGATACGACAACACCCGCTTACCTTCTGGGATTCGCCAACGGAATCAATGCCTACGGGAACCGCCTCCGTGGAAATGGTGCGAGTCGAAACAGGGTGCCATACCTCTTCAGGCTATTTCCCTTGCCATTTGGCATCTTCCCTTGCTACACTGAAGTCGAGCTACAGATGAGAAGGAGCCATGTTTTGGCGAGAGGAGACGCTACAACAAAACTTCGTGCGTGCGACTTCTCATCAGCCGAGAGGAACAAAGACCACAACAACGGGAGCAGATGAAGCGAACGTGGACCTCAGAGGAGTTACTTGAACATTTTACCCTTCTGCCCGATGAATTAGCAGCGGTCGGCAACAAATCTGGGGCCACTCGCCTCGGGTTTGCCGTCTTACTCAAGTGCCTGCAGTATGAAGGCCGGTTTCCCCGTTCCAGGCAAGAGGCGGCCCCCGAGGTGGTACGCTTTCTCGCGACCCAGGTCGGGGTTGATGCTGCTCTCTTTGCCCAATATGCCTGGGAAGGACGAACCATCGAAGCGCACCGGGCGCAGATCCGCGCGATGTCCAAGGTACGAGAGTTCCATCGCGCCGATGAAGAAGCACTGCTGGACTGGCTCTGCACCGAGGTCTTCGATCATGAACAGCATCCTGAGCGTCTGCGCGAGCTGATTCGCGCCGAGTGTCGAACCCGTGCGATCGAAGCTCCAGAGGATATCGCAGCCCTGATTGACACCGGGTTGATGGCATACGAAGCGCAGATCTATACGGTGATCGAAGCACGACTCGCACCTCCGGTGCAGGATCGCCTGGATGCTCTTCTCGTGGCCGAGCCCGAGGCGTCGGGAGAAGAGGAGGAGGAATTACCGCTCAGTTTGCTCCGTCTGGACCCTGGTCCAGTCGGTGTTGAGAGTGCTCTCAGCGAAATCGCCAAATTGCGGTCACTGCGTGCCATCGGCTTGCCACCCGATCTGTTTCAAGGGTATACACCGAAGTTGGTAGAACGCTTGCGACGACGCATTGCTGCCGAATCTCCTTCCCATATTCGTGAGCATCCTCGCGCTATTCGCATGACACTCCTGGCGGCCCTGGTGTTTCAGCGCACGCAGGAAGTCACCGATGCCCTGGTCACCTTGTTGATCCAGATTGTCCATCGTATCGGCAAACGAGCTGAACGCCACGTTGAAGCCGCGTATCTCAACGATCTCAAGCGGGTAGCCGGGAAAACACGTCTTCTCTATCGTATCGCCGATGCAGCACTCGAACACCCGGATGAATCCGTCCGAAAGGTGGTCTTTCCTGTTGTCACCGAGCAGACGTTACGCGACCTGGTTGCTGAGTACAAAGCCCAAGGGGGAGCCTACCGAAAGCCGGGTGCAAGAGGTGATGCGTTCCTCCTACCGCAATCACTATCGCCAGATCCTCCCGGCCCTGCTGGACGTCCTCGATTTTCATTCCAACAACACGGCCTATCAACCAGTGATCGAGGCGCTTGCGGTGGTTCGTGAGTATGTGAGCAGCCGGGTGGTCTGGTATCCCGCCGAAGTTAGCCCTCCCATTGAGGGAGCAGTCCCTTCCACATGGGAAAACATTGTTACCGAAGAAGATAGCGGGGGAGAGGAGCGAGTCAATCGCTTGACCTACGAGCTGAGCGTCTTGCAAACCTTACGCGAGCGGGTACGCAGTAAAGAAATATGGGTAGCTGGGGCCGCCCAATTCCGCAATCCTGAGGACGATCTCCCGCGTGATTTTGAGCAGCATCGAGCAACCTATTACGCGGATCTCAACCTGCCGCTCTCGGCTGACGCGTTCGTAGCTTCATTAAAGACCCAATTGACCACGGCGTTAGCCTCGTTTGAACGCTTCATGGCGAAAAAGCCGAGCGATGTGGAGATTGGCACGAAACACGGAAAAGGATGGATTACGCTTTCTCCACTCCCGAAGCAACCCGAACCAAAGCATCTCCCTCGCGTGAAAACGGAGATCATGCGTCGCTGGGGCGTCATCGGTTTGCTTGATATGCTCAAAGAAGCAGCCATGCTCACGGGATGTCTCGACTGCTTCCAGTCGACAGGGAGCCGTGAAGCCCTTGATCCCGAACTGCTGCAAAAGCGCTTGCTCCTCTGCATGTATGGCATGGGAACCAATATGGGACTCAAACGGATGGCCGGGGTTGATCCCCATATCACGGCAGAGGATTTACGCTACACCCGACGGCGGTATTTGCACAAAGAGTACATGCGAGCGGCGATTGCGCAGGTCGTGAATGCCCTGCTCCACGCTCGGCTGGAATCGATCTGGGGAGAAGCCACCTCAACGTGTGCCTCCGACTCCAAGAAATTTCATGCCGTCGATCAGAACTTACTAACCCAGTGGCATGCTCGCTATCGCGGACCAGGCGTCCTCGTCTACTGGCATGTGGAACGCCGCTCGGTGTGCATTTATTCGCAGTTAAAATCCTGTACCTCTTCCGAAGTAGCAGCGATGCTCGAAGGGGTACTCCGCCATTGTACCGATATGACCATCAAGCATCAGATGACCGATTCTCACGGTCAAAGCGAGATTGGGTTTGCTTTCAGCCACTTACTCGGATTTCGCCTGCTTCCTCGTCTCAAACCTATCCATTCTCAGCGATTAGCGCTGGTAGAGGCTGGTACGCAGGACGACTATCCCCATCTCAAAGAGGTCTTGGGAAAGCCCATTAACTGGGAGGCCATTTCCCAACAGTACGACATAATGGTCAAGTACACGTCAGCTCTCAAGACTGGAACGGCGGATGCCGATGCACTTCTCCGGCGGTTTACACGTAGTAATCTTCAGCACCCGACGTATCAGGGACTCCACGAGTTGGGCCGCGTCATCAAGACGATCTTCCTGTGTGAATTTCTCAGCGACCAACGACTCCGGCAGGAAATCCAGGAAGCACTCAATGTCATTGAGCAATGGAACAGTGTGAATGGCTTCATCTTCTCGGCTCGCGGCGGAGAACTGCTCTCGAATCGGCCCGAGGATCAAGAGATGGCTATCTTAGCTCTCCATCTGATTCAGGTCAGCCTCGCCCTGGTCATTACATTGCTGCTGCAAGAGGTTCTGGCCGAGGAGAAATGGAACAAGGCCATGAAGCTAGAAGATTGGCGCGGATTAACGCCACTGTTCTACCAGCATGTGAACCCCTACGGGCGCTTCACGTTGGATCTGACCCAACGCATTCCTTTGTCACCCACCAAAATCGCCTAGATCTATCATCTGTCACAAAAACTGTGCCGCACTTATCTACTTTGCGGCTATGAGTCACCTTCCTTAACGCAGGGCCTAGACGGGATCAGTGGCGGCTGCGACACCAGAGCCGTAGCCCCACACCAGTTCCTTTTTCTCTTTGGTGGTGCCATCTGGTTGCACTTGGTTGGTGCTTTTTTTGGCCCCGAGACGGCAATCGGGATCGTTCTTGGGCTGCTGCTCTTTGTTGAAGCGTTCAAGAACGTAAGCCCGAAAGTTGTTCTCTTTGAGCGCTCGCGTAGATGTGCTTGACGTCGTAGGCGACGACTTCGCCCAGGCCAGGAATTTCCTGCTGTAAGGCCTGCACGCTCTGCTCAAACAGGTTCGCTCGCAGGCGCGGGTCGAGTGTACGGAGGATGTTGTTGAAGTGACGCACGCTGGGCACCGTTTTGTTCACATCGAAGCCATAGGGCTGGCTGAAGTCGAGATGCGGACGAAAGCCCAGTTCGAGCACCAAGAGCGGGTGATCCAGCAAGTAGGCACGCCAGCGTGGTGTGGTCAGAATATATTCGCTGATCCTGACCAGGGCCGCTTTGAGATAGGCGCTCTTGGGATGAGCCGGATAGCCGGGACCGCCCTTGCGGGGGGGATCGATGGCGCTCCAGTCAAAGAGTGCGAAGCGGGCACGGTAGCGCTGCACGACGGGGTCGGCATCGATCATCTTGCTCAAGGTGAGCTGGTCAAAGTGTCGCGAGATTGGTATGATAGGGGGCATGGGAGAAGCTCCTTTCAAAGTAGCTCACTGAAAACCTAGAACTACTTTGCACAGGAGCTTGCCTGCTTGTCAAGCAAACAATACTGCTCGCTTGTTAGGTATTATTTCCCGCCCTCCCGTTGGAGGGTCGCAACTAATTCATTTGTAGAAGTCCTCTATTGATCGATTTCGCTCGTTGGAGAGCGCGTACATTAATAATGAGATAAATAAGCGTGTTGAGATGAGCGATAGAGCGGCCATTGCGCACTTTGGGCCGTTCAATGCCCAGTGACTGAGCTTGACTGTTGATGCGTTCACACGAGGTGCGTTGCGTGTAAATGGCGTGATAGAGCGGACTCTCACGATCCAGCAGAGCGCGCATCAGGCCTCCTTTCTCCCAATTGGGATCTTTGACACAGCCTTTGGCCTTGGCAAATTGGGCATGGTCACAGGTCTGGCCCGTCGGCTGGGGAAAGAGCAAGGGACAGCGAAAACGTTGGGCGCGAAAACCATTGGTGTGCTGAAATTGGTAGGTCGGCTGCATGCGCAAGCCTCTTGAGCAGTAGGGGGTGCCATCGGGGTCGCGGGGCACTTCTTCGTGGCCATGGCTATTGAGCGGAATGGCGGCGATGCCCTGCCGGTGAGCGACCGTCTCATAGACATACCAGTAGTCATAGGCGGCATCGGCCGTCACATGCGTGGGAAACTGGTTCGTGGCAACGACGGCACGCTGGTAGAGCGGGCGGTAATAGGTGACGTCGCCTTCATTGAAGGGCAGCGTGTACTCGGCCAGCACCACATCGCCGTAGTCGGGAGTGATGGCTGCTGCGACGCCGGAGCCGTAGCCCCACAGGTATTCTTTCTGTTCTTTCGTGGAGCCATCGGGCTGCTCCTGGTTGGTCGAGCGCTTGACGCCCACACGACACTCAGGGTCGCCTCTGGGTTGGCGCTCTTTGCAATAGCGGTCACGCATGGCCTCGCGAGGATTGTTCTCGCGGACCCAGGCATAGATGTGCTTGACGTCGAAGGCGATCACTTCTCCCAGACCGGGAATCTCGGCTTGCAAGACGCGTACCGTGGCGCGCAAGAGCGCTTGCAGCAGCTCCTGATCGAGGGTGCGCAGTTTCTCGCGCAACCAGGAGTCACACGGCAGCGTCTGCTGGATATCGAAGCCATAGGGCTGGCTTCCATCCAGTTTCAGGTGAAAGCCCAGGGCAATGACCAGCAGCGGATGCTTGACGAGGAAGCGCCGCAGTTGGCTCGTGGAGGGAAATCCTTCGCGGATGCGGATCAGGAAGGCTTTGAGATAGGCACTTTCTGGATGGGGTGGCCGTCCGCGCCTGGAGTGCTGGGCTTGCCACTGCTCGACCAGCGGCCAATCGAGCAGCGCAAAGAAGGCGTGGTAGTCCTGTACAACAGGATCATACTCAAGCATGTGGATCAGTGTGGACTGGTCAAAGACGACTGAAGACGGTATCATAAGGCGGAACTCCTTTCAGAGAACTATGGATTAGATTGACTCTGTAAAGGAGTATCCTCTTTCTGAAAGAGATGGAAAAGGGGTTCGACAAAAAGTACTAGCTTGGTTCTAGTTTTGAATTACTTGTGACCCTCTCTGAGGGAGATTGAACCCTGCTACATCAGGTACCAGTCTCCCAGGGACCGAAGTAGTACCGATTACCAACCAGTATCGAGAAGACAGAAAGGAGATCTACTATGTCAGCATCGCTGATCGAACGCACTCCCTCCGCTTACGACTACCCGTTACTCATCAAGCACTTGCTTCACACCCCTCTAGCGACGGCTCCCGAACAGGAGATCGTGTATCGGGATAGGAGTCGCTATACCTACCGCACGCTGCGCCAGCGTATCGGTCAGTTGGCAAGTGGTCTTGTCGGATTAGGTTTGAGGCCAGGTGATACGGTCGCGGTGATGGATTGGGACAGCCAGCGCTATCTGGAGTGCTTCTTTGCCATCCCGATGATGGGAGCTGTTTTACAGACCGTGAATATCCGCCTCTCCCCGCAACAGAT
>JBKPBA010000514.1:0-11772 GCA_046726675.1 Chloroflexota bacterium | reverse complement strand
GTCCAGGAGTGATAGCCCTTCTGTATATCAAGATGGTATGGAATATGTAGTCCATCGAGTTCAGACGCAAATTGTTGAGTGTCTGTATAGTATGGCTGATCTTGTGTACCTGCTCCTAAAAAGAACCGCAGTTTCCAGGCTTGCTTTTTGATAGGAAGTACGTCAGCAGGACTATTCTGTTGCATATAAGCGGCATTATTACCCCAGATACCGCCCTCAGCGTAATAATATCCTCCTAGCGAAATGACTGAGCCAAAGATATCAGGATGATGTACTGCAATATTCATTGCCCCAAAACCGCCCATTGATAGCCCACCGATAGCTCTATTGGCCGCATCAGGAATTGTTCGATACTTCGAATCAATATACTTCACTACGTCGTTGACCACGTATGATTCGATCAGTTGGCGTTGATCGTAACTGTTAGCCCACTCGCTTGTGGCTCCTGGTTGTCCGTTACCATCTGGCAATACTATGATCAGTTCGGGAATCTTGTTCAACGCGATCAAGGTGTCGGCGGATTGATTCGCTTTGCCCGCGGTAAACCAGTCGTGAGCTTGCCCGGGTGAGCCATGTAGCAGGTAAAGTACGGGATAGCGTCTATTCTGTCCAATGTACGTGTTGTAGGTTGGTGGTAAGTACACTACAATTGTGCGTCTCTGGCCTCCAAGTGCAGGACTGACCAGGTTATCTGTCACAATAGTGCCGTATGATGGTGTCGTTTCTATCACAATGGAAGTACCTGTTGGGGTAATAGAAGGTTTGATGATATGCGGTACTGTATGCAGTCCAGTATCAGGGGAATAAATGAACAATTCAGTTGCACTGCTGGCAAGCACAATCAGCACAATCATTGCTATAGCGACTAGCCAGCCACCGATGGTTGTGAAAACCGTTGCTGGAAGAGATGTTGTAGCATACAACTGCTGCGTTTCTTCTTCTTTGTGCGAGTAGTGATACCAGAGAGACCGCGCTAGCCCATAGAGAGGATCAAGCAGCACTTCACTGAGCGCTACACCTATTGCTGCTCCGATAAATGCACTTAGAAGGGCAAGCGCAGTCATGGTAATTGATGTGTGTATAAGTGCTCCCATATCCAAAGGTTCCGGAAGCCCTCCTGGATCATACGTGGGTTGCATCTCCAGTTGAATAAAGCTGTTCAGGTAGCCCAACGAGAAAACAATCCAGGCTCCCAGCATTGCTCCCAGTTTTCTACGCCCAAATACTGCTCCTAAAAGGGCAGTTACCAGGGTCAATAACAATGCAGCAATCAGTTGAGCACGCAAAGGATCAAGACCAATATTAATTATTGTAGAGCTTAGATTGCCTATTACAGCAGTATGAAAGAGCAATATGCCGCTCACCAGAGCTATGAAGAGCGAAATCAGGAATAGTAGAATAGGGTGATTCTGTTGGAACGAAGAAGGCAGTTTGGAGCGTGCAGTAGAGGGCTTCATCCAGGTACTCCGTGCGAAAATCAGATAGACATTGTAAAAGTTTTCTGAATGCATATAAATATAATACGCATGGCTAAAGCCATTTTACACTAGAGAAAATTTAGGGCGAGATAACAAATGTAGCGAACGTACTAAGAAAGTGCTTTGGAGGTTCCGAGAATGATATCTTTACATAAAAAAGTTTAAAAAGGGAGTCAAGTTACTTGACTCCCAGTAAAAAATACACTCTCTACAAGGCCAATCTACAGATGCCACGCTACAAAAACGCACTACTTGTCACATTACAAGCAAAACGTACATCGAAGAGCCTTTTTGTGAGAGGTTTATATAACTCTCATCTGTAAAAACGGAGGAAGCGAAGTAATGTAACAAGTTCTACACTAGATGCTCTAAATGTTGTGCTTGTGAGATCACTTGGCTTGCTCAATCTGTAGAACTATGTTAAACTTTGACTGGTTGGAGAACTCTCAGATGAGATTTTTGTAGTAGTCTCTAGTAAGGATGTATATTTCTGTGGGTCATCAAGCTGACGAGCAATTAGAAGCGCTTGATTTTTTGCTCAATCAGCAACCATTCAAGCCCGAGCATAATAGTAGTCACCAGGAACTTGAGTATCGAAGTGAGCAACTTTCTTCAAGTACATTACAGCAGAAATTGCAGAATTCTGAGAGTAATCATATCTCATCGGTAGTCGAGATTCGTCCTGATTTTCATCGCGAGCAGCGCAAAGGGGTCCCTGAGGTCATCTATGGCGAGACTAAAGATATTGAGCAGCTTGTTGCGATGACTCGTAAAGTGCTCGATGAAACAGGAAGAACGATTATCAGTCGAGTGCCGATCGAAGCTGTAGAGGTACTACGTGATGTGTTTAACACGTATAACGTGCGTGTTCATGGCGCCGCTCGCGCAGTAGTAATCTACAAACCTGACTATGTACATCGTAGTACAGGAGGACATGTTGGCGTAATCTGCGCTGGGACATCGGATATCCCAGTTGCGGAGGAGGCCGCACTTATAGCGGAAGAGATGGGATGCGAGGTGACATGCATCTATGATGTGGGCGTGGCAGGATTGCATCGTTTGTTGGAACCTTTGCGGAATCTCCTTTCCAAAGAGGTGGATGCAATCATTGTAGCCGCGGGTATGGATGGCGCGTTACCATCGGTAGTGGCAGGATTGGTTCCTGTTCCTGTAATCGGCTTACCCACGTCGATTGGTTATGGAATGGGCGGCAAAGGAGTTGCCGCATTGCTTTCAATGTTACAAACGTGTGCGCCGGGTCTTTCTGTGGTAAACATCGATAATGGTGTTGGAGCAGGTATCACGGCAGCGATGATTGCCAATAGAGTGGCGCGTGCGCGAAGACATCAGTCACAGTAGGTAAGCGGCGAGATGTTCACTATTTTGAATGTCTCATCATTGTATGTTGGGCAAAAGTGGAAGTACGAGTTTCAGAAGGGCGGGATTCTCAATGGCGAATAACAAGCGCGGACCACAACCGGGATCGCAAAAGGCTAAGCATGGCGGGCAAGCTGTGCGAGAAAAGTACGGGCCTGAATTTTACTCCAAAATTGGCAAAAAGGGCGGTGAAACCGTAAAGGAGAAACGAGGACCTAAGTTTTATGCCGAGATTGGCAAAAAAGGTGGCGAGTCTACTAAACGCCAGCAAGGCTCTGAGTTCTATTCCAAGATCGGTAAAAAAGGCGGTGAGCACGGGCGAGCCGTTGCTTCAAGCAAAGAGTAGCATAAGTAAGCACAAGAAATCCGTCGTGGCTCAAGCTACGACGGATTTCTTGTGCTTACTTATGCTCAAGTATATTTTTTCAAAAACGGAGGCACATCAATTTCTTCGGCATCTAATGCACTCTCCTCTTCAAGACCATTGCGGGGTACTTGTGGCATTTCGTGCCGACGACCCATGCTTCTAAGTCCTCGCAGATCATCAAGACTACGTTGTGGGCGTGCCGATCTTGTGGACAGGCGTGTAGGTGGCAGAAAACCTGCTACAGTTTGTTCTGCTGGAATGGGTTGCGCTGGTGTAGATGGTGACATTGCCAACGGTTGCTCGGAATTGCCGGCATTTCGTGGTGGTGAAGCGGGTGTATCATACGGCTTTGGAGGCATTGACGTTGTGGATGCTGTGCCGGCTTGCTCCTGGCGGATTACTGGGATGCGCCCGGTCGGTGAATCCTGCATTCCGGCAGCAATCAAGGTTACACGAATCGTATCGTCAAGCATAGGATCAATGACTGCACCAAAAGTGATATCAGCAGTATTATCAATAGCTGCGCCAATATATTCAGCCACTTCATTGACTTCATAAAGCGTCATGTCTTCTCCGCCACTAATGTTGAAGAGGACGCGTTGAGCACCACGAATAGGCACATTGAGAAAACCACCCGCTATAGCTTCTTCAGCCGCACGTTGCGCACGATTGCGACCCTGCCCCTGCCCAATGCTCATCAATGCTGTGCCTGCATCGCGTAATACACTACGTACATCAGCGAAGTCTACATTGATTAAACCGGGGACGTTGATAACCTCCGCGATACCTTGCACACCTTGACGCAAGACATCATCGGCAAGCTTAAAGGCATCTGATAGACTACGATCACGTCCTGTGAGGGAGAGCAGGCGATCATTGGGGACTGTAATAAGTGCATCGATTTCAGCACTCATAGCCTGAAGGCCTTCTTCAGCTATACGTCTACGTCTTGAACCTTCGAATGTAAATGGTAGAGTGACAATGCCAATGGTGAGCATTCCCATTTTTTTAGCGATCGAGGCCACAACTGGAGCGCCACCAGTTCCTGTACCACCACCCATACCAGCAGCGATGAAGACCAGGTCGGCATCTCCTAAAATGTTGCGAATCTCTTCTGTACTTTCGATGGCTGCCTGTGCTCCTGCAGCCGCGTTACCACCAGTCCCCAGCCCTTTTGTATATTTTTGCCCAAGGCAGATACGTTCTGATGTTTCTGAGCGTGAGAGCACCTGAATGTCGGTGTTCAATGCAACAAACCTCACCCCTCGCACTCGTGTATTAATCATTCGGTTAACAGCGTTCATACCAGCGCCGCCGATACCAGCAACCACGATATCTACATGGTTGGGCGTTAGTTCTTCAATGAACTGGGATTGAAAGTGCAATTGAGGAGTAGAGGTCCTGTCATCATCTTCCGAGTCTCGCTGATTCCAACTTGTCTGTACTGGTTCCGCCTGGAGATTGATATCCTCTTCCTCCGCCTCGTGCCGAAGAACGGCCCATTGATCTACCTGACCTTCATCCATTTCGAAGCCAGATTGATGTGACATTCCTGAACCAGATTGCGGGGCTTGTTCGCGTTTGTTCGCATCTTCACGAGAATTCGACTGCACACGATCCCCTTTCTTCTCTCGTTCTGCTTTACATTAAGTAGCAACAATTATTACGTGACTGTCAGCTAATAATGAGAGGTATAGCACAATTTAGGATGGCATCCTAAGCGCATTGTATCAATAGTGTCAAGAGCGTAAAAAACCGTGGCAGAGACATTACCTCTGCCACGGTTTTGCATCTGGCTGAGAATTTATTCTTACTTTAAAGTGATACCACCTCCGGATGACTTAGCGGCCTTTTTCTCCTTTTGCATCTCTTTTTTCTGTTTGTTTGATTTTGGTGGTGCTTTCTGCACTTTTTTCTGTTCTTTGTTTGCCAAGGTACAGACCCTCCTTAGAACTCACAGTTCCCAAAAGCATTCAGAAACGCTGCTGTCGCTGTTCTTACCAGTTCTGTCAACGCTGCTAAGCATCTAGAGCGCTTCGCATTCAGGCAGAATGAAAGGCAACTACACTTCGTGTCATCTGCATGTAAGGAAGCATTGATAGATCAACGTTCATGTTGTATTGTATCAGATTCATGCAGGAAGCGGTAGTTGGACCTGAGCTTTTCAAATAGATGGCTGGCTCTCGCTTAATCGTCGCTCTTCAAAGGTCGCCAATGCGTGAGTTATCATGCGTATGACATTACCAATATCCATGGGTTTACGCAGTTGGTAAATTCCCCGGCGTTGGAGTTCTTCAGTAGGGAGTGAAGCGCTCATCATGATTGCTGGTACACCACGTGTTTCCTCCATGCTCTGCAGACGGTCGTAGACTTCTAAGCCATTTATACCAGGAAGTTTATAGTCTAAGAGCAGAAGACAAGGCTGAATTTGCCTGGCTCTTTCCAATGCGCCAGTACCTTCGTGTACAACAGATGTGTTATAAGGAGTATACTCATCAATGACCTGCTGGAGGAACTCTCCTACATTTTCATCATCCTCAACGACTAGAATAGAAGCGCTACGCAACGTCTGGGCAGCAGGTGGAATGACTTGCCGGGCCATTTTCACTCCTTTCTGATGAAAAATTGACCAGTTTTTTAAGTGCCAAGAGTACTATAATGTAGTGTAACGGCCGTCAGATGTATTTGGTTACAAAAATACATGATGTATACGAAATCATGATTATCTCAGCTAGCTATAAAACCGATATACCTACCTTCTACGGTGAATGGTTTATGAACCGTTTGAAAGCTGGCTATTGCAAGATGGTCAATCCCTATAGCCAGCAGATCTACAGGATCGATTTGACTCCCGAAAGCGTGGATGGTTTTGTGTTCTGGACCAAGAATGTTGGGCCATTTCTCAAACATATGTTAGAAGTGCAGAGAATGGGATATCCATTTATTGTTCAGCATACCATCACTGGCTATCCACGCGAGCTTGTATATCGAGTTATTGACTTCACTCATACTATCGAACATATGAAGGCATTAGCTGATGTATATGGGCCTCACGTTGCAGTATGGCGCTATGATCCTATCGTTATCTCGTCTTTAACTCCCTCTGATTGACATCTTCATAACTTTGAGAAACTGGCTCGATCTCTCAAGGGTACCACAGATGAAGTGATCGTCTCTTTTGCTCAGATATATAAGAAGACCCGGAGGAACATGGATTGGGCCGCACACAAGTATGGTTTCACTTGGAGTGATCATGAGGCAATGACAGCAGGCTCGGTACGTAATTTGATCAGCGAGCTGGCTGAAATCAGCAGATCTCATGGTATGCTTTTGAAAATCTGTTCCCAGAAAACTTTTCTCACACCGGGAATAACCGCCGAGGCAAGGTGTGTTGATGCAGAACGCCTCGAGAGAGTTTCCGGGAAGACCATTGTGGATAGAGTTGAACTAAGAGGCAATCGCAAAGAGTGCGGCTGTTTTGCCTCAAAGGATATTGGGGAGTATGATACGTGCCCTCATGGGTGCGTGTATTGCTATGCAGTACAACATAGAGACCTGGCATTGGAACGCTATAAAGAACATGATCCAATGGGTGAATTTCTATTTCCTCCCAAAGACTACCTTCCATTGAATAATTTGCGTGGCTGATAGTTTGACCTTGAGATATACATGATTGGCTCTTTACGGATACATTGTTCATATCTTATGCTCTATTCCAGTGTCAGAATGCGAATCCAGAATGATAACCAGTATTTTGGTATCCAGGTAATTAAGGAGGGGAACCTATGGGAATGTCGATTTTTCAGGTAGATGCATTCACAGACAAGCCGTTTGCTGGCAATCCGGCGGGGGTTTGTATTCTGGATGAGCTACAGGACACGGGCTGGATGCAAAACGTGGCGCGAGAGATGAATCTATCCGAGACAGCTTTCTTGCGTAAACAGGCTGAAGGCTACAATCTGCGCTGGTTTACTCCAGCGGTCGAAGTTGAACTTTGTGGGCATGCTACTCTTGCGAGTGCACACGTGTTGTGGGAGGCCGGGTTCCTTGAACCAGGTGAACAGGCGAACTTTCACACACTGAGTGGGCTTTTGGCTGCTAATCGGAGGGGTGAATGGATCGAGATGAATTTTCCGGCCAAGCCAGAGGAACCGGCTATCGCTCCTCCTGGGCTGATTGAGGCTCTAGGTGTCCCTGTGAAGTATGTTGGTAAAAGTCATTTTGATTACCTGGTTGAGGTTGAATCTGAAGAAATAGTGCGCAACATCAAGCCAGACTTCAGCTTATTAATGTCAGTGGCAGCGCGGGGCGTTATTGTGACCAGTCTTGCCGGTTCAGATGAGTATGATTTTGTATCACGTTTTTTCGCCCCACAGGTAGGTATCAATGAGGACCCTGTGACCGGTTCGGCGCATTGCTGCTTGAGTCCTTTCTGGAGTAAGCGACTTGGTAAGGATGAGTTGGTTGGTTATCAAGCTTCTGCGCGTGGTGGAGTAGTGAGGGTTCGCTTCGGCAGCGATCGTGTGTATCTGGGAGGACAAGCAGTCACGGTTTTGCGTGGAGAACTGGCGTAATCTTATGCTTGACTTTTCGCAAGTTGTAATGTTAGCATTTAAACATGAGAATACAATCACCACACCACTCTGAACGAAACGGATTGTCCGAGTGGGCTGTTATCATCATGAATATTCAAATGAGCCACTCGGCCGCGTAGGCGTACACGCCGGGCTTACGCGGCAGGAAATGGCGCTACCTCATGCATCTGCTTACCTCTGATTTCTTCCAGAGTAAGCAGTAGACTTTGGTGAATTTCTCAACATATTTATGTAGCTGCTTCCTTTTCCTCCCTCGCTTTTTTACCTTCGGTGTGTATCGCCGGGGCATACCTCTCTCGATTGCTAACGACCTGCTTCGTTGCTTGTCTTTGCTGCCTCGCTGTTGCATTTACTCATGAGAGCCTGCCCCTCAACTAAACTCATTCATCCTTCTACTATGCCAATCTAAAAACAGCTATAAAAGTATACAAAAGGGAGCAACTACAATGTCACAGGTACAAGTAACACCAACCGAAGAGCTCGAGGAAGCGAAACCAACAGCACCCACCAGGCGTCCTGTGCCACTATGGCGCAATCGCGACTATGTGCTATTGTGGAGCGGGCAGATGATTTCTTCCGTTGGAACACGCGTTTCGATGCTGGCTTTTCCGCTATTCGTCCTTGCGTTAACACATTCACCAGCGCAGGCGGGTCTGATAGCCGCACTGCGTGGGTTGCCCTATGCTCTCTTGATCCTGCCAGCAGGAGCGCTGGTTGATCGCTGGAATCGCAAGCGCGTGATGATTCTTTGCGATATTGGACGTTTCGTCGCGCTCGGAAGTATTCCAGTCGCGCTCATACTCGGTCATCTGACAATTGTACAGCTTTATATCGTCTCATTGGTGGAGGGTACGTTGTTTACCTTCTTCGGCCTGGCAGAGACAGCCTGTCTACCGCAAGTTGTATCAAAAGAGCAACTGCCTACTGCCGCTGCCCAGGGAATGGTGATCGACTCTGTAACGGAATTGATTGGTCCGTCGATTGGTGGTGTTCTCTATAGTATTGGGCGAGCTATTCCATTTTTGACGGATGCGATTTCTTATGCCGCTTCAGTTCTATCGCTGTTTTTCATTAAGGCGCAGTTTCAGGAAGAGCGGGACCCAGCACCATTGCATTTGTGGGCTGATATTAAAGAGGGTCTTAGCTGGCTCTGGAAGCAACCCTTATTACGCTTCTTGGCATTACTCACAGGTGGAATGGTCGCGCCGGTTATAGGTTACAGTCTGATCCTGATCGTTATAGCGCAGAGCCAACATGCATCTGCTTTTACGATTGGTGTGATCTTTGCTTGTGGAGGAGTTGGTAGTATACTTGGCGCATTTCTTGTAACACCACTACAGAAACGCTTTAGCTTTGGGCAACTCATGATTGGCTCAACATGGATCTGGGCATTGACGTGGCTGCTCTTCGCAATTGCGCCGAACCCATTGGTACTGGGAATAGTCACGGCCATTAGCTTTATCATTGTGCCGATTTTCTTGTCGGTGCAATTTGGCTATCGTCTGGCGCTGATCCCGGATCATCTGCAAGGGCGTGTCAATAGCGTGTTTCGCCTGATTGCCTATGGCAGTGAGCCTATTGGCCTGGCGGTAACGGGGATTTTGTTACAGGCATTCGGGCCAGTCACGACAGTGCTGGTGCTGTTTGTGCCGCAATTCATTCTGAGCATTGCAACGACGTTCAATAAAGGGTTGCGGAATGCGAAGCCAATTGAAGAGTTGGTGTAGGAACGCGAAATTATGTCAACTGGAAAGGTGCAAATTCCTCGTCGCGCTTTTTCAGTTGCTTGAAACCGTTGTGCAGTTCTGGTAACATGCTGGTTTCTTGACAGGGCTTAGCTGGCTCATTATAATGTGTGCAGAACTTGTACGGTTAATCTGCACTAGAGACGGGTTGAATCGTTGGGTATGAGTTTGATGCACCCATAGCTCAGTGGATAGAGCATCGTTGACGTTGGTGGTATAATCTTACCAATGCACCCGTAGCTCAGTGGATAGAGCGGCTGACTTCGGATCAGTAGGTCGCGAGTTCAAATCTTGCCGGGTGCGCTTTACTTTTTTCTAGGGATAGAAGTTAGAGAATAGGTCACTTGGCCCGTTGACCCTATGGTCCAATATAGGGCTCATCGTAGATGTCAATGTCCACCCCATCTGGTACGTATTGATTCTCTGCGGCATGTGCAAACTCCTCCTCTTGGCTAACAGAAAGTGTCTGTTCTATTTCTAGAAATTGACCTGCAAACCCTTCCAGGAAGGGCTTCTTACTTTTCCCTGCCCATTCATAATGCAACTTAGCGTGACAGTTCGCACAAAGCACGGCACATTTTGCTATTTCTCGTTTGATCCGCTCGGTACCGTACCCTTGGCGGACCGCTTCAGAAAGGTTGAAATCCTTTTTCTGAGGGTCGCGGTGGTGAAATTGCAGGGTAGCAGGATGGTTTTCCCCACATCGGGCGCACTCTAAGTTTTCCTTCAGTTGGTTATAGAACACTCGCATTTGCTCTTTTCTCTCGAGTGCATGGGCAAGCCTTTGTGCTTTGTTTTTCTGATGCCAACTTTTCTGGTAGTTGCGCATATATTCACGATAGGCTTCAGACCTGTATTTACTTTTGTCCTTCCAAGGCATGAATATTCCCTAGTTTCTTCAACTTATTAACTGCAAAGCATTTTCTCCTTAAATAGCGGAGCAGGCAAGCTTAAGAACCTCCTGTAGAGTATAAGGGACAAACGAGCACCATTGGTAGATTCATCACCCTCGATTGTCTCAAGAGAACAGTTCAGGCTGCTGTTCTTCTCGACTGCGTAACAACTCTCGTACCATCATTAATACCTGCCCAAGCTTGTTTTGTCCACTCCCATCCGCTCCACATCCCCAATAGTAATCCTTGAGAGCGTTCTCAACCAATAGCTCCTCCCCCGTCGCAAGCAAGACTGAACGAATATCAGCATGGGTCTCAAACTCCCGCAGAACACCTTGAAACATCACCTGCTTTTTGATCTCCTCCCAATCTGGACGAAGAGGGAGTGAGCGTCGCCGACCCATCCTTGCTGCCTGATTCGGGGTAGGCATTTGGCGTATCTGATCGGCAAATGGCATACCTGCAAATTTTTGTGCTTGAAAATAATGTTCACTCGTGGGCCACCAGACTCCATCAAGCTCAAAACCGTGTGGTGAAAAATTTGAGAAACAGCCATAGGGTTTCTCCCTTGATCCATAAAAGGAAATTGTCATCTCATTACCTCTCATTGGGATATTACTTAGTATTTCTCCATTCTCAATAAGAACCACAAAAGTGGTAGGTAAATAGATGAGTTCTAATTCTGCTATCATCGGCGATAATTCGTGATTGCACACAGTAAGCAAAACCTCTGGAGTAATCCAGATCATATTGTGTCACGTAAGGACTGATAGTAACACTACTAGAAGACATCTGGCAGTGTTAGAGAGAACCGATTCACTTTGTATAGTCATGTTCGCTGATCTGTTCAGCCGTCTCAAGAAGGAGGAGTTATTATGAACACTATTCGTTTTGTTCCGTCAAGTGTGCATGGGATCTTCGATTACATTGGGGGCATTGCCTTAATTGCATGTCCATTTATCTTTGGATTTTATAGTATGGGTGGTATCGCTGTTATCCTGCCCATCGTTCTCGGTATTGGGCTTATCCTCTACAGTCTTTTGACCGATTACGAGCGTGGGATACCTGGTTTGAAGTTTATCCCAATGACTGTACACATGATCCTGGATTTTGTTGCTGCTGTGTTCCTTATTATTGCACCATTTTTGTTTGGCTTCGCGAATCAAGGCCTGAATGTGTGGTTGCCTTATGTTGTCGCAGGTGTCGGCGTCATTTTGCTGGTATTGGTTTCGCAAACATATGCGCAGTACAATGCAAAGGCCAATGAGAAAGCTATAGCGTAAGCACTTTCCTTATCTGTTTGGTCCTGGTCTAAGG
>JBKPBA010000513.1:0-11991 GCA_046726675.1 Chloroflexota bacterium | reverse complement strand
TACATGTCCCAACAGATCCTCAAGAGTACCGGTTGTCACAAGGGGTGTAACAGAGTACAGCAAGCCCTCGCCTTCACCAAATTCAAGAAACGGCAGGATATTTGGGTGCTCAAATTGACCTATTTTTTCCGCTTCGGTCATAAAATATTCACGAAAGGACTCGCGCTGAGCATAGCCAGGACGGAACACTTTCACCGCCACCTCATAATTTCCTTCACCAGTCTGTCGAGCACGATATACATCTGCTATTCCTCTCCTACTGATACATTGCAGTAGGAGATATTCACTCAACATTACGCCTTCAAGAAGATCAGACATGCGGCACCCCATAATGATAGGTCTCAGTTGGTAGTTTCGGTGACAGATAGATAGACCCCAACAAATTTTGGTATAGTGATACATCGAACTAAACGAGAAGCGTTCTGATTTTGGGAGAAATAAAGGAACATGACAGCAAAAAGAGGAGGATCAAGTCGATAAGGAGACTAAAAGTACTATTCCTGATCTAGACCATCACTTTATAGTCACCCGTTTTGGTATTCTTTTTTTGTCTTAAGCTTTCTCTCCAGGGCGTATCAGTCAGTGCGCGTAACAGCAACAGAGCCGTTACCAACATCCAAAAGCAGAAAGATAGGTCTTGCGAAAGAAAGGAGCTATCAACCTGTCCGTGGATCACACCCGCAAACATTGCTGCTCCCACACTAATTATCATCCACCACATAGAAGAATCGCGCTCAATTCCTCTGTTATATACAGATATGAGGATACGCACAAAGAGCCAGAAGAAAAGCGCCAGTATAGTGATAAAAGCTAATAAACCAAAAAGACCCATACTTACCCATACATGCAGGAAGATGTTATGAGGATGCGAGAGGGTTGGCTCATCCTGCAGACCAGTAGCAGCACCTGTAAAAGGACTCTGTGAAATCAAATAATAATGATGAGCTAGAGTGGGATTGACACACGTTGTATTTTGGCTGTAGTAACACAGCCAGTTCTCCATACCAACGCCAAACCAAAGGTGATCACGAATCATCCTGAGAGCACTTAGCCAGAGAAAGAAACGCTTTGTCAAAGTGCTGATACCATTTATATTTTGATGGCCATCAACAAAGAAATTTAGGATAGGTCTATGGAGAACCAGTACAATAGCACTTAGTACAACAATTCCAATCAAACCACCCACGAGCAACCCTTTACGATTTCGGATTGAAAGCGCAAGTAAAAAGATTAAAGCAACGCCGATTGCCAGCCATGCGCCACGTGATTGACTCAGATAAAGCACCGGGAGCATAAGCAAACAGATCACGAATGCGCCTAAAAGTATCCACCTCGATCTCCATATACTGGTTGCTGTCCATGCTCTGGCGATTAACAGGGCCAGCCCGATAGGCAAAACATAATCAAAGAAAAGTCCTATACTGTTCGCGCTTCCATACATTGCGTGGACACGCCTTATACCATCCGATTCCAGTACAAGCTGACTCCTGAATAAGAAATACTGTGCAGTACCAAGTAATGCCACGGCCAGTCCAGATATAAGCATAGCGAGTAGCAATCGAACAACATCCTGGCGAGTGCGCAGGCAATACATCGCCAGAAAGACATAGAGAACCGGTTCGAATACCTCTTCACGATATGTTCGTAGCGCCACCCTTTGTGAGAATGCAAGCAAGACAGAGATGCCGGCCGCTAGTATGAAAATTACGATAGGTAGAGCAAATGGCCCAAGACGATCGCGCAGTTCATGCCATGATAGGCAATATTGCCAGTTTCCCCGTTGTAGCAAAAATTGTACCAATGCCACCACAACGCAAGTCAACAGAGCAATCTCAACTATACTGAAGGAGTAGTGGTTAATCACAGTTTTCTGTTGCAGGTAGTAGGGAAGACCCAGGGGTATCAGAGCTACGGCAAATGCCAAACGATACCAGCAAAGCACTACAAAGATTAACAAAAATGGCAATGAAATCAGAGGGTTAAGTTGAAAAAGCCGCCCTGTACCAAGGTTTGTATTGCCGATAACATAATAGAGGGCCATCGATAGGACTAGCGCAATCTCAATGACGCGGTCATGCCAGAATGGGGAAAGACCTTTTAAAAGTCGTAAAGTAGTCGTTGGCGGGCTGTCAGAGGCATGTGAATCGCTCTCTTGGGTATCATTTGCAATCGCTTCATTTTGCGTAGTATCCTCAGGTAATTGCCGTAGGAGATTTTGACTGTTCATCTATGGAGCTTCGCTATTCCGCATACAATGCATAAAAATATAGATTTGGATACGCATTACATGAGTAAAAGTCACGATGTGAGTATAGCAAAATGTGACTGGTTCGTCTATAGTATACGGCTAGCTTGCTCTATGCATATTCGGGTAGGATAGCTTTCTTGAAAAGCCATCCTACCCGAATATGCATAGAGCAATTCTCGTTAGTGAGGATCTACCTGGCCAACTCAGTTACGAACTGGTGGAAAACATGCGTGTGGTGATCAATATCCTCCTGAGTATGTTGGATTGAAACAGTCCACTGATCATCGAAGCCGGGAGGGAAAAGGATTCCCCGATTTGCGAGGAAAAGCCAGTAAGCATACGAAACTTCCATGTCAATGTCCCACCATGCACGATAGTTACGCGCACGTTCAGAACGGAACATAGCACAACCTTTTGCGCCAATCTGGGCTACATGCATTGGCAAATCAAACTCCTCGATAATTCCTTTATAGGACTCCCCAAGTTGTTTCGAGAGGCCATTGGCATGCGCATGAGCTTCTGGGGTGAAGATCTGTGTAAGTGTCACCAATCCTGCGCGCATAGACATAGGATTACCATTAAAAGTGCCAAGGTGTATCACTTCACTGTGGTTGATGCGGCGCATGATCTCCTCCCGTCCACCGAAAGCGCCAATCGGCATACCGCCACCAATTGACTTCGCCAGGCAGATCAGGTCTGGCTCCACCGGATAGATTTCCGTGATACCGCCTGGAGCAACGGTTACACCCGTTTTAACTTCGTCGAAGATTAGCAATACCCCATGCTGGCGAGTAATGTCTCGTACAGCTTGGAGATATCCTTCATCTGGCAGCATTATGCCAACATTCATCAAGACAGCCTCAGTAATGACTGCTGCCACTTCTCCGTCGTGCTCGGCCAGGATGCGATCTAAAGCTTCCGGATCGTTGTAAGGGGCAATAATAGTGTTTTGCTTGACATCAGTAGGAATGCCTTTTGAAGCCGGAACTGTAAGTGGTCGTTCTGCGGGTCCTGCAGCCTCAACCGAAGGCTTGGTACTCATCAGGACAGTATCATGATGGCCATGATACGAACCCTCGATCTTCACTATCTTATCGCGACCAACATGTGCGCGTGCCAGGCGGATGGCATCCATCGTCGCTTCTGTTCCAGAATTACAGAAACGCACCTGCTCAATTGGCGCAAACCGTCGCACCATCTCTTCTGCCAGGTACACAGTATCAGGACAGGGCAAAGAATAGAGACTGCCTTTGCCAAGCTGGTCGCGCAAAGCCTCTACCAACATTGGGTGAGAATGACCAACGAGCAGACTTCCAAAACCTAAATGAAAATCAACATACGCATTCCCATCAATATCCCAAATACGGCTACCTACAGCGTGATCTATGAAAAGAGGATATGGGGGGACTGCCTGAAATGAACTGGAAACACCCATTGGCAATGAGGATTCTGCGCGTTTGTGGATTTTTTGCGAGCCAGGAGTACGCCTGCGAAATTCCGCTTCCTCTCGAGCGACGATCTCTTCTACATGCTTACGATTAATTGTGATTGGTTCCCGAAGCATAAAAGCTCCTTTCTTGGGATAAGAGGAACAACTATCAGATTTCTTAGGAATAGCGTTATACCAGGCACTGGCAATCACATCTTTTGCCTGATATTTACAATTATAATCTGAAGCTGGGATTTTAGCAATTATTCGGAGCAAAAACGATAAAACATTACGAATTTCGTCATAAATTTGTCATTTTATGACGAAATTCGTAATGTCGATTTCTATGCTCCCCTTTGAACTTGTTCGTTTGCTGTTAACGTAGGGGTAGAAGAGGTAGCAGGTTTCCCATTATTTGGTTTGCGCGTCATCCAGGCAAAAATGCCACCCACGATAAGCAGGTATGATATATAAAACAGGCCTTGTAAGATGGTGGGCGCCTCAGCATAACCAATGATTCCATGCAGCAGGTCACCAAGAATGCTGTCTTCGCTGAGAAAATGTGAAGTATTCCAGAGGGGAGCCGTACCAAAGCTAAGCCAGCCTAACTGCTGCATATTTTGCACTGCATCAGAAAGGAGGCCAGCCGCAAAGAAGAGCAAGAGTATGCCCATTACGCGGAAAAAGATGCGGTAATCGAGCCGATATCCTAACTTATAAATCAGTACGCAAAGTCCCACAGCGGATAACATCCCCAGCAATGCGCCAGTGAGCAACAGGACAGCGTTGGTTTGAAATGCGAAAGCGAGTGTGAAAAACGCGCTCTCTAACCCCTCGCGCCCGACTGTAGTGAAAGCAAGTAGCCCAAGCGCAAATGCAGAACCGGCAGCACTCGCTTTGGCCGTGATTTCGCGTTTCATGGAGCGACTATGCTTTTGCATCCAGAACGTCATAGTAGTCAGGAGCACAACTGCCACCAGGTATGTTATAGTCTCGAAGATAGTCTGGAAAGTTGTATCCGCGTATTCATGCACAAACACATAAAGAGCTAATCCACCAAGGAGCGAACCTAGAACCGCCAGCCCTACACCGATCCATACAGCGCGGGCCTTTTTCATCTGATCGAGTTGACGTAATGCAGCAAAGAGGATACTTACAATCAGGCTGGCTTCCAGCCCCTCGCGGAGGAAAAGAACGAATGTCGCTATCATGTACAACCTTCTTGTGATAAGATATATGAAGTAAAAGCCACCACCCTAATTCCTACTTAATTACTCAGATATTAGCATGCCCTAATGTCAAAAGTCAAGATAAACACTATCTCAATATCACAAAAATGTCACATATGTTTGTTAACGTGTAACCCAGATATTGGCTGCTACTGCCCTGCTAATGCGGACCTCATGTCCATCAACGAGTAATTTGAAATTCTCCTCATGCAGATCAGCAGGCCTGCTTTCATCCTCTTTAGCCAGAACTGTCAATTGCGTTCCGGGCGTCAAGCCTTTGTCGTGCAGGTATAAAATTAAAGCTTCTTCATCCTCCACCACCTCTGAGATAAGGAGAATTGTAGCCGTCTCTCCATTTGCCAACGTAGAGAGCCGCACTGCGTCGTGATCTTTGAGGTAGGTACGTGCATTGGGCACCGAGCCGGGGATTGGATTGCCATGGGGACAGGTAGTAGGATTGTTGAGGCTGGTGATGACACGCGCCTCGACCGCACCGGAGATAAAGTGTTCCAGGCGGCAGGCTTCTTCATGTACCTGGTGCCATTGCATCCCCAGCATATCAACCAGGAAACGCTCTGTAAGACGATGCCTGCGCAAAACTGCTTCAGCTGCCTGCTTTCCTCCTTCAGTCAGTGTCACCTGGCGTTTGTTATCCATTTCAATATACCCATCTCGCACAAGACGTTTGAGCATTTCTGTTACGGTTGGCGCAGAGACATGAAACTTTTCTGCCAGCCTGGCACCAATCACCACCTCATCCTCCGCGCTCATGTTGTAGATGGTCTCCAGGTATTCTTCAACTGTTGCGCTCAGCAACTCATCAGTTTTCAAGGCGCTACTCCTCTAATATTGCTTATTCTGACTAATTTACTAGGATTTTATCACCGAAGAATTTCAACAGTCAAGCATCACAGAATCAAAGCGATTGAGGAGGCTATGGGGCACTTTTTATTATGCTTTAATACATACCTTCAAACACTGGAACCTATCCAATCTTCCTGATATGATGTATAGAGAGTATCTGATTGTTTTCCATCATGTTCACAAACAATCAGTCCTAGACTAACAAACAGGTAATATACTAAACTCAGACCGAAAGGAACACCAATGTATAAAAAGATACTTGTAGGCTTTCTTGTATTTAGTCTACTGACCACTATGCTCGCTGCCTGTGCAATCTATGATGAAGCTTCTCTCCCTCAAGGACCGACGGCCCATATGGCTGGAGCCAGCTTCCTTGTATCCTCGGTAAAAGTCCCAAAGGGCCAAATGCTCACTCTGATCGATGATTCAACAGCGCAGCACATTATTAAAAATGGCACCTGGAATGGGAGCACTCCTGAGCCTAAGACTGAAAGCGGTGCACCAACTGTTGATGTCACTCTCAATGGCAATGATAGCGCAACTATCGGACCATTCAACACGGCTGGAACATATCAACTCTACTGTACTATTCATCCTGGCATGAATCTAACCGTCAACGTCCAATGAAACAGGGCTAGCACAATTCATGTCTACCACGCCATCCAAACCAAACGAGATATTTGACTGTAGACATGAGTCTATGCAGACCAGGTATCTCGTTTGATTTTACTAATACTTCCTTGCATTTGAGAATGATTCATTGCTCAGTACGAGACACAATCTGCTTACATCAACGTTTATTCTGATGACACATTGGTCAATACCCATCCATAGTACTTTTATGGCATACCTGGCATAGACAATTCAGCAAATAAATAGGCCATGCTATACTGATCCAGATAATTCTCAATGACTCTATATAATCAGGCAAATGAAGGTGGTCTTCAACCTATGTTATCCCGGCAAGATAAAACAAATACTCTTCTCCACCTTATAATTAAATGCAGCGCGATCTCTTTTCTTTTTTTCATCAGTATTCTCACTGTCGCATGCACTGGTAATGGCAGTAGCCAGATTGACCTTGGAGCCCCCGTTGTCACCGTCACGATTAAGCTGGGACAAGACATCGGCTCACCAACTCCAACACTCAGTCCATACTATTGCGGAGGCTGGGCAACCGATACTTCGCCCCCATTCCGCTCAACAAGCACCGTCAGTATCTTTGGCAAATTTACACAGATTGTGGACGGTAACCCGGTAGGAGTTGGAGGCGCTACAGCTACCGCAGCAATACATTGGCCTGAAGGAACTACTGATACCATGACTGCTACGACCACTTCCGACGGGCTGGCGGTTTTTCCTGTCATTATTAAGGCCAGCGCGATTAACAAACTGGTTACCATCATGATTCAATTCTTCAAATCGCCAGACGCAACATGTCAGATACCTTCGGCAGCATACTTCACAGCAATTATAGTTTCACCAACGCCCAGGAAAACGGCTGTACCATCGCCAACGGATTCGGCAACACCTGTTGGGTCAGTCACTCCAACAGGTACACCCTCACTAACACCAACCAAAAAACCAGGCCATTAAAATCATAATAGATTTTACATTATCTCTTCCTCAAATCCAAAAAGTGCTGACTGCGCAATCCTCGTAGAGTAAGCCATCTGTGCCAGTGTCAGGTACACCCCATCTACTAGATGATGACTTAAACGATATTCCCTTACATGCTCTTCTGACCAAAAGAATAGTGAGTTCTGTCAATAATCATGAATAATGTTTGTACCTTTGTCAAGCAAATAATTGACACTTTTTCCCCTTGAGATTGATCTAACAAAACAACAAGAACCCGCGCAGTTTAAAGAGAAGAGAGATGGAGTATTGTTTATGTCTATCCAACATCGATGGGTACTCGGCCTAGCAGCAAGCGCCGGTGCGCTCAGCCTAGCAGCCACCAGCAGCTTAATCATACTAGCACAACATTTTGTCGAAAAACTCTCGCGTCCCCACAGCCCATTAGATGCGGGAAATATTACATGGACGCTGCCCAGTCCAGAACCTGAACCACTTGCAACACAGAGACGATCTATCCTTTTCCACACCGCTGACGGCACACTTCTAAGTGGAGATTTCTGGGCACAGCCACAACCCGCGCCCACAATCATCATCTGTCATGGCTATCGTATTAACCGCACAGTTCTGCGGCCAGTCGCAGCCCTGGAGTATAAACACGGCTACAACGTTCTGCTGTTCGATTTCCGCGGGCACGGTGAGAGTGAAAGTATAGCCACAAGTGGTGGCAATGCAGAAATACGTGATCTGGAAGCTGCAATCGTTGTTGCCCGCCAACAAGCTGAAACAATTCCAGGTAAAATTGTAATTCATGGATTTTCTATGGGAGCATCTGTTGCTTTACTCTTAGACCCACAACCCGACATCGCTGCCATCATCGCCGATAGTCCCTATGCGCGCCTGGACGAAATATTAAAGCGTATTATGCACTGGCAGCTCACCAATGAAAGCACCTCCTGGGCGCCATTCATGCACCCGCTGCGGAATGGGTTCCACGCGCTCACCTGGGCTACATTAGCGGTAAGCACAGTTGTATTTCGCCTACGTTTCGGCCACACCTTAAATGCACGACCAGCTACTAGCTTTAAACGCTGGCAAGCTCGATCAAAAGGATTAATACATCAGAGCTACCCTCCCATCTTACTCATTCACGGTGTGAAAGATAGTGCTATCCCAATCGCACATGCATACCAGATAGTAACGCAGGCATATGCATATAACATCGACATGGAAACTTACTTCGTAAATGAGGCTGACCACTGCGGAGCTTACGGCAATGATCCAAAGCAATACATCGAGGTGCTAAAACAATTCATCACGCAATATCTAGGTTAGCAAGAATTATGTCATGAACAAAGAGCGAAAGAGCCGTGAGATGAACCAGAACGCCACCACTTGAAAATTTACGTATATGCATGCATAATTGCATAAGAGAGAGTATATTTTCTGACTGAATTGCATTAAAAGCATGACGGGCGCACTATGCTTTTGCTGCATCAAAACACTTGCGAGGGGGCTTATCTACTATGTTTTCACCTGATGACACTAACTATAATATCTCAACCAGCTCTATTGATCGTTCAGCACGCATAGCTAGCCGTCGAGAAATCATCAACGAGAAGCGACAAAGACACACAGATATGCTTCCGAAAATACATGGCGAAATGTCCATTGGCAAAACTACATCTCGGCAGATAGCACAATTGCGCGAGGAAAACAAGCGTTTTCGCTGGAAGATAGACGAACAACAGCACCTCATCTACCAGTACAGGCAAACTCAAGCACAATTAGAACGAGAAATAGACAATCTACATAGAATCAAGCAAAATGAAATCGAACAATATGAAATACACCTGCGCGAAGCGATCGAAGAGCGTAACCAGCTTGAAGCAGCTAACCAGGAATTGAAAAGGCGCTACAAGGAACTCGACCACTCTTTCCATGAAACTGTTTCGGAAGAAGCCAAAAAAATGGTAGCAGAAGCAGCTAACACAATTGTCCTTACTCCCGAACACACTCCCTCTCTATTGCGCGATGTAGCAAAGACGGTCGAACTCCATGTGAAACAGACAGAAGATCAACATGTTGCCGAATTGCTTTCTTTGATGCGCCAGGCACAATACAAAACTGATCTGCTTGAACAAGAGTTGGCCAACGAGCGCGAAAAAATTGCCGCCGAACGCCAGAACTTGCTTGATCAGCAGGCAAAGATAAGCGAGCAGGCACAATATCGCTATACAACAATACAACAACACCTGCAAGCCCGTTGGACCCTCATCCTGACTTTGATGGCTACATTCCTACTTGTTCTGGTACCCATATTTCAGCTCGTCTTTGTTTCTATGAACGTTCAGTTAGACCTTGCAATCTTTGCTCCTGTAGTAATCTGTATAGGCATTGCATTCCTGATTGCTCGTGCATACACCGGCAAAAAACTGCAAGAAGCCAACAAAAAACTAGGGCAAAAAACACCCACTACACCCGCAAAAACACCTGTTCCTACTCCTGCCGCTAAAAAGGCATAGTATACCAGAACCATTTCAAATTGCACTTCTAGAGAGATACTACACTAGATTCTGGTGTAGGCAGTTGAACTGACGCACATCACCGTGAGCTATCTGTGAGATACACCCCCTTGATTCGTGATCGATTTGTGAGTTTCCAACGCTATCCTCTAAGTAGACCTGTTGAGCCAATTTGCGGTTTTCCTCAGATTTGTCACACGTCAAACACATTTGTATTACAATCATAGTAGTGAGCCCATCACAGAATGCGAGAACTGTTATTATGGATATGATCGAAAACCGGACCTTTGATGAGATCGAGGTTGGCGATACAGCAAGCCTCGTTCGCACGTTGAAAAAGGAGGATATCGAACTCTTCGCAGTCATGTCGGGCGATGTGAACCCCGCTCATGTCGACGAGGAATATGCCCACAGCGATATGTTTCACAAAATAATCGCCCATGGTATGTGGGGTGCCTCGCTCATCTCGACCTTGCTCGGCACCAAACTGCCTGGCCCAGGCACGATTTATCTCAGTCAGACACTGTGCTTTCATCATCCAGTGACGGTAGGCGATACAATTACCGTCACCGTAACTGTCAGGGCCATGGAGACCGAACAACACCGCATAAACTTTGATTGTCTCTGTACGAATCAACAAGGCGAAGTGGTCATCAGCGGCAAAGCGTATGTGATAGCCCCGACGGAAAAAGTCAAACGTCCTCGAGCCATCCTACCGGCAGTGTCTCTCCATGAGCACGGTTCCTGGCACCGGCACATCATTTCAATGGCCACTGGACTTGAGCCGATCCGTACCGCCATTGTACACCCGGTTGACAGCAACGCCCTACTTGGTGCAATTGAGGCTGCTCAGGCTAACTTGATTGTCCCAATCCTGATTGGACCCAAAGATCGCATTCTCGCAGTGGCCGCTGCGCAGAACGTTGATGTGTCGCCCTATACCCTCATCCCAACAGAACACAGCCACGCTGCGGCCGATAAAGCCGTTGTGATGGCTCGCGAGGGCGAAGTTGACGCAGTGATGAAGGGCAGCTTGCATACCGATGAGCTGATGCACCCGGTTTTAGCTCCGAGGATAGGGCTGAGCACTGATCGTCACATGAGTCACGTCTTTGTATTGGATGTTCCTGCTTATCCTCGCATGCTGTTCATCACCGATGCCGCCCTCAACATCTATCCCGATCTGGAGGAGAAACATGATATCGTGCAAAATGCCATTGATCTTGCACATGTACTGGGCATTGAGACGCCTCGGGTTGCTATCCTCTCGGCTGTCGAAACGGTGAATCCGAAGATCCATTCCACCCTGGAAGCGGCGGCGCTGTGTAAAATGGCAGATCGCGGTCAAATCTCCGGTGGCCTGGTAGATGGTCCTCTCGCATTTGATAACGCTGTTTCGTTTGAATCCGCCCGTACAAAAGGTATTGTTTCGCCAGTTGCCGGACAGGCTGACATCTTGGTCGTACCAGATCTTGAATCTGGTAATATGTTAGCAAAGCAATTGGAATACCTGGCTGATGCACAGACATCAGGTATCGTGTTGGGTGCACGCGTACCGATCATGCTCACCAGCCGCGCTGATAGTCCGCTAGCACACATTGTTTCCTGTGCGCTCGCCCTGCTGTTAGCGCGAAGCAAACGGAAGGCGAAAGTATGACTGATGCAATTCTTGCGCTGAATGCTGGATCATCCAGTATCAAGTTCTCTTTGTTCGTCACTACAAACGATTCAGGAGCCCTTTCACTTCTCTATCAGGGAGAAGTTGATGGCATTGGCAGTGAACCGCGTTTCCTTGTGCAGGATACCACTGGTCAGAGGCTGGTAAATGAGCAGCTTAAGGCCAAAGCAACAACCGTACCTGGTCATAAAGAGGCGCTTGCTGTGTTACTGGATTGGGTCGAGCGCCAGGAGACAAAGCTGACGCTGATCGCAGTTGGCCATCGTGTTGTGCATGGTGGCACCTTGTTTTCAGCACCTGTGCTTGTTGATTCGCAGGTAATCAACCAGTTAGAATCGTTGGTTCCTCTAGCTCCGTTACATCAGCCGCATAATCTGGCGGCGATACAGTCTATAGCCAGTATCAAGCCCGAAATCCCACAGGTCGCCTGTTTCGATACA
>JBKPBA010000512.1:0-6844 GCA_046726675.1 Chloroflexota bacterium | reverse complement strand
AGGGGCGGGAGACCAATGAAGGAGAGTGGGTGTAACTCTTGACACCACCTACTGCTTAGCGAAGTGCCAGGAAGAGAAAAGAGGAGGGCACTCTCTGTGCCCTCCTTCCGAAGAAAGGAGTAGATGCCACTGGATGATGATTGCACACGGGCCAGGCTGTGACGATGAGCAGGGACAATGATACACGGAATGGGCAGTGAGATCTATAACTACGGTTATCCCCCTACTGCACATAGTCTTGAAACAAGGCGTCCTTGACTTCAGGAAGCGTCACAGCCTCTCTTCTTTTTTGGCAGCACCAGTATGGTAAGCCCATACTAGAAGGAACGGAGTACTCCGATACCGGGGTGGCACTCTCCGTAGAATCCAGAGTAGAAGTACCTACCGTTCTGCTAAAAGTAATCCGCCTGCTTGACTGGATATGTTATCGTGCTAAGTTGGCCTCACCACCACCCCTCTCCCCTGCAAATAGTCCTTCACCTCACGAACCCGAAACGTCCCAAAATGAAAAATCGAAGCTGCCAATACCGCATCGGCACTGCCAACTGTCAACCCCTCATAGAAATGCTCTAAGGTGCCAACGCCCCCAGAAGCTATAACGGGCACCGAGACAGCGTCGGAAACCATGGCATTTAATGATAGATCATATCCCTGCTGCGTACCATCTCTATCCATACTCGTGAGTAGAATCTCGCCTGCGCCTAAAGAAACAGCATACTGTGCCCACTCTAGCACATCTTTGCCAGTAGGTGTGCGACCGCCATGAATGAACACCTCATACCCGCTTGGCATGATTGGATTTGTGCGAGCATCGATAGCTAGCACAATGCACTGCGCACCAAACTGCTCTGCCCCTGCTCGCAGGACTTCAGGATTTTGTACGGCGGCTGTATTCAATGATGTCTTGTCCGCTCCCGCTCCCAGCGTGGCGCGGATGTCTTCAACGCTGCGAATGCCGCCGCCAACTGTTAATGGAATAAAAACTTGCTCAGCAGTACGCTTGACGACATCCAGCATTGTGGCTCGCTGTTCATGTGAAGCCGTAATATCCAGGAAGACCAGTTCATCCGCACCTTCTGTGTTGTAGAATTCGGCGAGTTCCACGGGATCACCTGCATCTCGCAGGTTAACAAAATTAACACCCTTGACCACTCGTCCCGCCGCAACATCGAGACAGGGGATGATGCGCTTTGTCAGCATAACACTACCTCTCAAATTCCTGTATTGCTGTCGCTAGGTCAACATCGTCTGTATATAGAGCCTTTCCAACTATCGCCCCTTCGATACCCATCCCTGCTAGCAAACGCAGGTCATCTATAGAACTCACACCACCAGAAGCAATCAGTGAACAAGAGATCATTTGTTTCATCTCCCTGAGCGCTTCCAGATTCGGCCCTTTCAGCGCACCATCACGCGCGATATCAGTATAAATAAATCGTTGTACTCCCCTGGCACATAGCTCATTTGCAAGTGAGGTTGCGTGCACTTGCGAAGTCTCGCTCCACCCAGAAATAGCTACCAAACCGTTACGAGCATCGAGTCCCACAACAATACGCTTGCCCCAGCGTGCCAGAGCTTCCTCAAGCAATGCGCGATCAGTTAGCGCTACTGTACCAAGTACCACACGATCTATTCCAAGATCTAACATTTGTCCAATATCTACCAGCGTACGCATACCTCCTCCCAGTTCGATATGCAAAGAGGTACTTGCGCGAATTCTCTTGATCGATTCGATATTGACAGGGTGGCCCGCTGCCGCGCCATCCAGATCGACAATATGCAGCCAGCTTGCTCCAAACCGCTGCCAGCGTTGCGCAACCTTTACAGGGTCTGTATCATATGTTGTAACCTGAGTATAATCGCCCTGGTATAATCGAACACATTGACCATCTTTTATATCAATGGCTGGCAGAATGATCATGCCCTTCCCCACTTTACAAAGTTGTTGAGCAATTGCAGACCTGCAGACCCGCTTTTCTCAGGATGGAACTGTGTCCCCCAGACTCGTTCTGTAACGATAACGCTGCAAAAAGGCGATCCGTATTCTGTGACTGCTGCTACGCCCTGTTGATCCTGTGGCTCGACATAATATGAGTGCGCGAAATAGAAATAAGCAACTTGTGGAATGTCATCAAAAATGGCTAGTGTTGTGTGCTGTGGCTTTACCTGGTTCCAACCCATATGGGGTATCTTCGGACCATGGGGAATACGTCGTACTTCGCCAGGGAAGAGACTCAATCCGTCCACTTCACCTTCGGCATGATGATCTGCGAGCAACTGCATGCCAAGACAGATACCCAGGAAAGGTTTGCCTTGCCGTGTTGCCTTGCGTATAGCATCATCTAAGCCGCGTTCCGTCATTCTTGACATCGCGGCTCCTCCTGAGCCAACACCAGGCAATACAACTGCCTGTGCTTTGTTGACGACATCAGGCTCATCCGTGACCTGGACAATCGCTCCAACATGCTCCAGCGCCTTTTCAATGCTGCGAATGTTGCCAGCTCCATAATCGATAATTGCAATCATAAGTCGTACTCCCATGGTTGTATGCCGCTATTGCCAGTTTGTACTGCCAGCAAAAGTCCCAGCCAACTAATGGATGGAGGCATACGCTCTCCATCGAGCAAATTGATGGTCAATAGTGGGCAACACATCAATGCCAGTTGCATGATCTCTTCCCAATTAGCAGGTAACGAATCTCGCGCCCGCAATTTCTCAATCAGAGGCCTCAGCAAGCGCTCTACTTTCGTTCGCAAAATTGCCTGGCGTACAGGAGCCAACGTGTAATTGTGCTCAACAGTAATTGTCATATCACGCCTTGATACTGTCAACTGCAAGTCCTGAGCAATATCAGATGGAAAATACATCCACGTCGCAAACACATTGTGAAACAGCGGCTTTATCACATCCAACAACGGTGTATGCCGTCCCGCAAACGCCGGATCAAAATACAAATAACGTGGCCTTATCTCATCTATATTGAAATGTAGGGGCGACCCTTGTGGTCGCCCGGCTTGCTGCCACGCATTTTCCAGAAAAACGTTGCCGAAGTGGGCATCACCATGGCCAATAACCGTCAAAGCATCTTGTGAAGGATTCAGCACGACCTTAGCTCGCTCGACTAATTCACCCAGTGTTTGCTGTTGCCAAACTCCGTTGATTACCCATCGATACTTCAGCAATTCATCAAAAGGGATGTTGTTCTCCTCAGTAAGCTTACCTTTTGGAAATTGAATCAGTTTCCCCTCGTAGAAACTTTTGAAGCGTCCTCCCACCAGGCGATGCCAGAAAAGTTGATGAATGGGAGCACACGCATGCTCTTCTGCCATACTATGGGCAAATGTTGATTCATAGATATCGAGCAAACGACCGCATTCGTGTTTCTCAGCAGAAACCAGTATTTCGCATATACCCTCTTCAGCAATGCCTATCTCAACTGCTCGCATGAGATCGAACATGACGGGCCAGTGTACAACTGGATAGATAACCATCTGTTGCCCGCCTTCGTGTATCGTTCGCAATGGCCTGACTATGTTGTAACCAGCCTGTTGCAACTGCTCAGCGTGGTAGTATTCTTCCAATATCCCTTGCTCTTCAATATGAGTTTTGAAGAAATATTCCTCACCGTCACTATGGTAAAAGCCATTGAACGAATTCAACGAAACCGCTTTGGGTGTTAGAGTAACACTCTCAGCCTTCACATTCATGTACCTTGCTAACCAGCGTTGCAAGAGCCGCTCTGCCTTCTCTCGTTCTCCAAATTGCATATGCTGGATGGTAGCCAGACCATCGAGATGGTCTAACAAGTCTGGTAACTTCGTCATATCATCAATGATGAAGTCTGGATTACTTTGCGCGAGTAGTGTGCGCGCTTCCGGAGTACGTGCTCCCGTCATCACGGCTATGGTAATTGCTCCCGCGGCACGTCCACCCAAGATGTCGCTAGTAGAGTCTCCTACGACTACAAAGCCTTCAGACTTGTTGTTGTCAACAGTGTGATTCCTATTTGCCGCTACCAGAAATGGAAACGGATTCGGCTTACTCAAGAGTGTTTGATCGCCATGGGTGCGCAGTTCAGCTTCAGCATGCTCAACATCATCATACGTTGAGATGTGCTGTTCATCAAAGTACTCAAGTAATCCATACATTTTGAGAGGATATTCTGCTTCCTGGTATACCCGACCTGTAGCGAAGCCCATCACATATCCTTGAACGCGAAGTGTCTCTAACGAGGCACGTATCTGCTCTAAAGGTAAAAGAGGCTTCTCGTAATGAATACAACCAGGCTTACCGGTTTGAATTGGAGCATGCCCATAAGTCTGCGTGTAAAGGGCATCCCCAAGATACCACTCCTGAAAGATATTCCGGCAAAATGCCCAGAAAGGACTATGCCGCGAAAATACATTTTCGATAGGTAGATCCAACGCTTCGCTCGCAAAAGCATCAAGACGGTTAATAAGTTCAAGTCCAATACAACCACGAAAAATAGGATCTTCAAAAACCGCTGTAAAATCCGCGTAGGGGCGGTGGTTGTGTGGAGCAGGGAGGGGACGCTTGCGTCGCCCTTGGTAGGATCGGGCTTCCTGACCATCGACACTCGCAATCAGTTCTCCGAAATCAGCAATCCAACCATTATCCCACGGCTGTAAAGGAAGCAAAGAGGAGCAATCCGGCAATAACGCTAACAAGTCGATCAAAAAGATGCAGGCTGCAACATAACACGTATCCCAGTTTGAGTTGATAGAGCGACCTTTTAGAGCCAGGATTTCAGACTCAGGAAAGACAGCACGGCTGATACGGCGACTTTCCTGCGCTGTTGTAGCTGGATGATATTGTCCATCGGCGCTCAACTCGCTTCTGTCCAACCCCCAATAACGTGGGCTATAGAGTAATTCATGTAACGTCAAACCCGCTGCGTCCCAGTAGGCTTCTTCGCTGGTGATAACTCCGTCAAGATCAAAAATAAGCAGGTTGCTCAATGTTTCCTCTGCAAGCGTTTCTTTAAGGTGCCTACACTCGTGGACTCTTCTGCAAAACGGTAAGTCAGTGGTGTGACGTTGATATGTACTGCACCAGCGCTGCGCAATATTGTAACGATTTCTAAGAATTCAGCAGCAGAACCTCTGACATTAGTCACACCTGAAATTGTGCATCTGCATGGATTTGTTGAATTCTGCCCTTCGGTGTGCGCAGCCTGTAATTCTAAACCCGAAACAAGCGGACTCAAACGCTGGTTCAGCATAGTAAAAATATGCTGCATCTCCTCAAAAGTCTCGGCCTGCATATGAGCAGTGAGCATAGATCGATTTCGAGCCTGCATACGAGCCTCGATAAGTTCTAACATTATTGAAGCCAGGTGAAGCGCTTGTTCATTCTCGCGTAAGAGTCGCACGTTCCCAATCAGACAGGCCTGTGAGCGTAACACGACGCCATCATCCAATAACTTCAAGTGGTTTTCACGTAGGGTTGTTCCTGTCTCGCTGAGGTCTACGATTAAGTCCGCTGTTTCGGTTAATGGCGCGGCCTCTAACGCTCCATGGGGAGAAATAATTTTGCAGTGCGTAATGCCATGCAAGCGCAGAAATTGTCCTGTCAGGGTTGGATACTTCGTAGCAATGCGCAGTCCTCGCTTCTTATGCGCTAAGTAATAGCCAGCCAGGTGCCAGAGATCAGCGCAGGTGCTTATATCAATCCAGCTCTCTGGGACAGCCACAACAAGGCGGCAGTTTCCATATCCCAGGTCTTGCTCCAGTATAATGATGTCATCATCATGATCATCTTCTTCACTCTCAGATTCAGCCGTTCCTCTATACTCTGCCAGGATGTCATAACCGGTAATGCCGAATGTAGCATCACCATCTTGTACCAGCAATGGTATATCGGCGGCACGCTGAAAGACTACCTCCAAATCCGGCATACTACTCACACTTGCAAGATACTGGCGCGGATTATTGCGGTTCACTTTCATGCCACATTCAGCGAGAAATGCCAGGGTCGCTGACTCCAGCGTCCCTTTTCCAGGAAGTGCCAGGCGAATTACGGATGTTGAATTCATAAAAGTTGTTCCTCACCTGAGATCTGATGAGCAAGCGAATGAATGTCTAGTACGAGTTCTTCTCCTGTTACAAGATCATGTAGAGTAACCCTATTCGTCCGCTGTTCGTCTTCACCCACAATCAGTGCCCAATGGATCTCTTTCTTTGCCGCAAGTTTCAATCCTGCACCTACCCCGTGCTCGGTCACATCAACCTCTACCCGTAATCCGGCTTCACGAGCTGCTCGTGCTACTCTTAAAGCATAAGGCATATTTTGAATGTTCACAGGTATGACGAGCGCCTGTGTTTTCGCTGCCGGTGGGAGATCGCTTTTAGGAATGAATGGAAGGAGACGCTCAACGCCGAATGCAAAGCCACATGCGTTGACCTCGCGTGTCCCCCCAACAGCACGTAAAAGGTTATCATAACGGCCTCCTCCACATAGTTGCGTGTCAAAACCATCTTCACCCAGGGCATGAATCTCAAAGACAAGTCCTGTATAGTAGCTAACGCCTCGTCCAAGTGCCAGGTTGAGTACAATCTGTTGACTTGTAACAGCACTCTGCTCGATAACGGCTACCAGTTGTTCCAGTTCTGTTAATGGTTTGGGATCAAGCTCGTAGCGTGCTAATAAATCGCGAAGTGCTCCAAAGACCTCTGGTGGAGAACCTGAGATAGCGTGAAGAGCGCGTAAAAACTCGAGCGCATCTAATATTCGCTTGCGTTGCTCACTCCGTTCCATTTTCCAGAGAAACCGTTCAACAATTTCATGCCGGGCATCGTCACTCCCAAATGTGACGCTTATGCTG
>JBKPBA010000511.1:0-10702 GCA_046726675.1 Chloroflexota bacterium | reverse complement strand
AACAAGTAAAGCCAGGGAGAGTCGGGCATTTAGTATGTTTGCACTAGACAAGCCGACTGTTTTATATTCCCACCCATACTGAAAACATGTCAAAAACAGTATGTTTAGAGCATGTATTATTAGCCTCGTGTGTGTAAACTGAGAGCAGTGGTGCAGATCGTGTGATTGTCTTTGAAGCTTGTTTCATCGACGGTCGTCTCCAGGAGAGACACGACGCACTGTGTTGTTCTCTATGTTCTACATATCGAAAGGAGTTACGTCAAATGAGAGAGTTATCTCAAGTGAAAGAACGTCCCGTAGGAGTCACCATTCTCGCGATCCTGGCTGGTATCGCGGCAGTCCTGGCTGCCATCCATGCGCTCCAGTTCTTAGGAATCTTCCCATTCCTTGTTGGTCCGGCTGGTTATAGCGTCC
Source organism: Chloroflexota bacterium (assembly GCA_046726675.1). Classification (GTDB taxonomy): domain Bacteria; phylum Chloroflexota; class Ktedonobacteria; order Ktedonobacterales; family Ktedonobacteraceae; genus DATMNR01. The sequence goes on along the minus strand of JBKPBA010000511.1, from coordinate 10,288 downwards.
ATTTCTTCAGCTTCTGGTATGCGCTGATGTATGTGCTGCTCGTCTGGGTCTACATCTGGCTGACGATGGCGCTCTGGCGAGTCGAACCGGGAGCCTGGATCTTCCTGGTGATCGTCACCCTCTTCTATCTGAGCATCGACTTGTTTCAGATGCTTGGCGCATCCACCTGGCGGGATGTATCCTTTTCTATCCTCCTCAATGCCATCATCCTGCTGTATTGCATGCTCCCTGGCGTGAGGGCAGCTTTTGGCGCGGAGTGATACGCGTGCTTATTGGGCGTATCCCTGTGGGTACGCCCAATAAGCATCACCCCTACGCAATCCTGGATTTGGGCCTAATAGTCGCTTTCGGAGTGGGGAGGATGTCAAGCAATATGATGTTCAAGCGCATAGCGCGTGGCAGCACTGCGCGAATTGAGGGCCAACTTACCGAAGATCGAATGGATGTGCCCATTGACGGTGTGCGGACTTAAGACAAGGCGCTCGGCAATCTGTTTGTTGCTCAGTCCCATCGCAAGTAGACGCAGCACCTCGATTTCACGTGCCGTCAGTTCTTCGTACGCGGGAGGAAACAGTGGCTTTGTAGACCTCACAGGAAGTACCACGGGACTCACTGAGAGAGTTGCCAGGGATGCTTCCGCTCCCTCCTTTCTCACCATCCTCCCGGTGAGTTCACTGTTCTCTCCGGTCTCCCTATAGAGCTTGACTCCTTCTTTGAGTAGAGCGGTAGCCGTTCCTCCTTCGCCTCGCTCATGGAAGTTGGTGCTCAGGCAGGTCAGCGCGGAAGCCTCGCTTCGTTTGTCTCCCAATGAGCGGAAGAGCCGCAGGCTCTCTTCCAGCAGGGGCGTAGCGTATCCTGGGTCCTTCTGCCGGTATGCCAGCCACCCTGCGGCATAGAGTGCCTTCGCCCGTACCGTGGGTGAGACTGACGCCTGGCTCTCTTCGGCGACCTCCAGGGCCTGCTCGAGGAAGCTGCGGCCCTCATCGAGATACCCGGGAAGCGACCAGAACTGCCGCAAGGCTGCCGCCAACCGCAGCGCTGCCTCTCCCTGCTTGCGCTCCAGCAGCCACTCCAGTGCTGCTCGCAGATTTCCCAGTTCCCGCTCCGGCCCTTCTCGCCATACAGCCTGGGCCTGATCAGCACCGGGCGAGTCTGACTCTGCCTTTTCGGCAAGCGCCAGGTAGTAGTCAGCATGCGCATCCCGTGTCTGTTCGAGCTCTCCGCACTTTTCAAGCTGTTTCAAAGCATATGCACGAATCATTTCCAAAAGAGACAGGTATGGTTCATCCTCCCCGGAGGCGGAATTCAGTAGCAAGCTTTTGTCGACAAGCAATCGCACACCGTCCAGCACGGAGATCGTCAGGCTCCCGAGCGCTGTCGATACGGCTTCTACGGCTTGCAGTGAGCATCCTCCGACGAAGACCGCGAGCCTTTGAAACAGTGTTTGCTCATCTGGCGAGAGCAAGTCATCATTCCAGCCGAGCGTCTTGAGCAGCGACTGCTGGCGCGCGGGTGCATCCCTTCTCCCCCCAGTCAACGCCTCTAAGGGATACTCTAGCCTGGAGAGCAGCGCCGAGGGAGGCAACAATTTACTCTGCGCCGCCGCCAGTTCGATGGCCAGCGGTACGCCCTCCAACCGCGTACAGATTTGAGCGATGTCGCGTGCGTTGTCATCAGTCAACTGGAACCCCGGCAGCATGGCCTGAGTACGCTGCACAAAGAGCGCCACAGATGCAACCTGGGAAAGGCTCTCGTGCTCCGGTACATGTCGCATGTCGGGTACCTCAAGTGGTGGAACCGTGAATTCGTATTCACCCCCTATATGCAAGAGAGCACGACTGGTCACCAGTATCTTGAGCTGAGGACATGATGAAAGTAAATCAGCGAGGAGTGGCGCCGCCAGCAGAACCTGCTCGAAGTTATCGAGCACGAGTAAGAATTGCTTGTCGCGCAGGAAGGTTTTTAAGCGTCCAAGTGGGCTGCGATCTCCCCTCTCTGGCAATCCAAGCGCATGCGTGATGGCTGGTATGACAAGCTCGGAATCATAGATCGTAGCCAGGGAGATAAAATAGCCACCTCCAGCAAATGTCTCCAGTAGCTCGTTCCCAAGTGTCAAGGCAAGGTGGGTCTTGCCAATGCCCCCGGTTCCCGTCACTGTGACCAGTCGCACTTCGGGACGCATTAACAGATCACGTGTTGCTTCGAGCTCCCTTTCGCGCCCGATCAGTGGGGTGAGAGGTACAGGCACATTTTGGTAGCGATTATCCAGGCTATCCAGGGACGAATGGGTTTCAGAGTGAGTTATTGCTTGTAGAGCATAAAGCAAATTTGGAGACGAGACAGCATGACTGGCTTCTTCCAAAGCCCAGGCAAAGCTCAGCAGGTCGACGAAGCGCTGTGCAGGTTCCTTGGACAGGCCTTTCAAAACAACCTGCTCCACCGCACGAGGAATTTCAGGATGCAGTTCGCAGAGAGAAGAAGGATCGGTATAGAGGTGCTGATTGGCAATGTGAGCAGTCAGGCCTGCAAAGGGGAGATGACCACAGAGCCACTCGTAGACCATCACCGCAAGTGCATATTGATCACTGGCAGGAACAGGCTGGCCACGGATCAGTTCAGGGGCCATGTAAGATAGGGTCCCAAAGCGTTCTTTGACCTGTAATGACTCTCGATCAGAGGTAAGCAAGGCCAGGCCAAAATCGCACAGCAGGACTTCGTGCCTTGGTCCAAGCAGTACGTTCTCCGGTTTCAGATCTCGATGTACCAGGTGTTGATCGTGGGCATATTGTAAGGCGGAGGCCAGAGCCATCACGTAGGTGACAATGGTGGGCAGTGGCACTGCACTACCAGGAGGGTGCTTCTGGCGTAGATTGCCATTGGGAGCGTAGTCCATCACGAGAAAAGGGACTTCGCTCTCCAGACCGAAGTCGAACACGCGAATGATGTGCGGATGAACCAGGTGGCTGATGTGACGTGCCTCGGTGAGAAAATCTGCCAGCGTGAGCGAGTCCAACCGTGACTGCAAGACTTTCACAGCGACCGGGGTACTCAAATACAGGTGCTCACCCAGGTACACATCGGCAAAAGCGCCTTTCCCTAGTAACTGTTTCAAACGATAATTACCCAGCCGTTGTTCTACTTGTTCAATCATGGGCTTAACTTTCTGTTGATACTGTCATCGCATTATTTTGAACTGATAGCAAACTACAACTTACAAGGCCGATACTCGGACACCACTCCCGATCTTACAAGTAACACGTTGCTTAAAAATACCTTAGAATATCCTTAAGAGTAACTAAGAATAACTGTAGTCGATGACATGCGAGAAAGCAATCACCATTGGATATAGAAAAGATATAGTTTTTTGGTATCATTCACCATAAAAGTTTATCATAGATGAGTCAAAATAATCTCTACCAGGCACGGCCGTATATCACAATTTCGTCACATTTATATAAGTAAGGCGAATGTATTCCAGAATTGGCTCTTGATTCTGCACCGGGATGGATCATGTTGGCGGTATAGAAACCCATCCAGTACAAATGCACTATAACTAAGAGCGACTACCTGTGATAGGTAGCTGTCAGCGGTAGGCATAAATAGTACGTTTTATGCATACCTCTTTGTCCTCTGGGTACTATACTGGTAACAGTAGTAGAGTGAGGAGACAACTGTACCGTGTACAAGGCGCTTTCTCTCTGTGAGAATAGGACATTCACCCGGCCTGCGGGTGAACAGACGATTTGAAAGGAGAACGACTATGGTTCTGGGTCCACTGGAGTACCTGGTTGTCGGTTTTGAAGGCAATCGATTTACGGGCCAGATACTGGCAGAACTGCGTGCAGCGCAGGAGAAAGGCATCATCCGCGTGCTCGATCTGTTCGTGATGAAGAAAGATGTACAGGGCAACGTCACGGCGCTGGAAGTGAGTGAACTGAGTGATGAGCAAAAGGCGGAGTTGGGTCCTCTGGCTGGTAATCTGATGAGCCTGTTCTCGCCAGAAGATATGCAACAGGCAGCAGCCAACATTCCCAACAATAGTGCAGCCGGCATGCTCCTGTTCGAGCATACCTGGGCCATCGGCTTGAAGGAAGCCATCAAAAATGCAGGTGGCATAGCTGTGGTCGGAGGGTTGGTGCCGCCTGAAGTGCTACAAGAGCTGGAGAAAGAACTCGAGGCGGCAAAGCAGCATGCCTGACAGGTAACATCGGCAGTCAAAGCTACAGAGTTGCGGAAAGAAGGAGAAGACCTATGTTCATGAGAAGAAGAATGAGAAGAAGAGCCATTGTAGGGGCTGCTGTGGTGGGAGGAACAGCCTATGCAGCGGGCCATCACATGGCCACGAAATCAGCAGAGCAGCAACAGATGGATGCCCAGCAGAACGCGCAGATCGATGATATGCAACAGCAGCAAGATGCGCAGCAGCAAGCGCCGCCACCAACGTATCAGCAAGCTGCTCCACCTCCACCACAGGCAGCAGCACCATCTAGCGGCTTTTCTTCTGACGATATGGCGCAGTTGAAGCAACTGGGACAGTTGCATGAATCGGGAGTCCTGACCGACGCCGAATTTGAGGCTGCTAAACAGAAGATCCTGGGTACCTAATATCAATCGGCCTGGGAGAAGCATTCGTGTAGAGTAGGGGCGGGGCTTGCTCCGCCCTGGCACCCGCAGGGTAGTTAGTGTTGTATCCTAAGTTGCAGGAAGGCACCGCCCTGTCATGCTGAGCGAAGCGAAGCATCTCGCTGCCCATCGAGCCAGCCCTTTCGCGGAGTTTACACTAAGTAAAGCGCATGTGCTCTTGAAGATACTGGTTGGCAACTTAGCTTGATGCGTATTGGGTGCCCGGTGTTGTGGCATTGAGAAAGGTCGTAAATAATATGTTACGAAGGCGACATGGAGGAGAAGAACCAGAGCAACCAGGAGAGCCGGGACAGCGAGGAGAGGGGAGTCATCGCTATCGCATGCGGCAAAAGCTGGTCTCGTTCGGCGATGATTACTGGATTGAGAATGCCCTGGGCCAACGCGTTTTCTTTGTCGATGGCAAGGCCTTCCGTTTACGAGAGCACCTGGGCTTTAAAGACATGCAGGGCAATGAACTGGCCGCGATCCAGGAAAAGGTGATGCGCATCAAAGATACATACAGTATTTACCGCAAGGGGAATGTGCTCGCCACGGTCAAGAAAGCCCTGATCACGCCACTACGCCAGCGCTTCGACGTTCACGTCGCAGGTGGGGAGAACATGGAAGTGGAAGGCAATATCCTGGATCATGAATATGAGATCCACGAGGGACGCCACAAGAGAGCAGAAGTCTCGAAGAAGTGGTTCCGAGTGGCCGATACCTATGGTGTGGATATCGTTCCTGGCGCTGATGATATCTTGATCCTCGCCATTACGGTCGTCATCGATATGATGATTGACGAAGGAAGATAACAAGGATGTCTCCCCATGAGCATAGGACAGATCTGTTTCAAAAGGAGATGATTCATATCAGCTAACAACGCTCAACACATGAACAACTGGTGGGCTGTGGGCGATACCCCTGTCCATGCCGATTCGCAGGTGGCATATCTTGTCGATGCACACTCCACCTTCCTCACGATGTGCCGCCATTTTCTCATGGCACGTAAGTATATCTATATTGCTGGCTGGGGCATGACTCCCCTGATGGAACTGGTGCGCGGAACAGACCAGCGCGCTGGACCAGACGGCAGTCCAGAACAGGAGGCGCTCCTGGCTGAACTCCGTGAAGAGGGTCTCCAGGAGGCTGAGATTGACTTCTGGTGTACACACGACCTGACCGTGCAAGCCGTGCTGGGGTATATGGTGAGCAAGGGTGTTGAGGTGAAAGCACTGATCTGGTCCAGTTCAGAGCGGTTTTCACACTGTGATCCTCAAGCGGCGCTCGAGCAACTCACGCAGATGGGCGTCTCCTGCATGCTGGATGACAGTTCCCATGGCATTCTGCATCACCCCATCGAGTCCTTACATCAAAAAATCGTCATCGTGGATGGCACCCATGCCTTCGTCGGCGGCATCGATATGCTGATTGAACTGAGTGGCGATTACGACCGCTGGGACACGCACTTCCATCACTACTCCTCTCCTTTGCGTCGGAATGAGGAGGATCCCACTCCGCACAACTGGCACGATGCTCATGCCATCATCGAGGGACCGGCTGTAGGGGACGTGGAACGCAATTTTCGCCAGCGCTGGAATGAGGTCGTCATGCGACACGAGTTGGACTACCGACTGCTGGTTCCCGTGCACCCGCTCCCGCCTCCCTTGGAAAGCACCAGCCTGGTGCAGGTCGCACGTACGATCCCCGTGCATACTTACAGTTTCGCCCCAGAGGACGGTATCGGGGGCATTGCCCAACTCTATGCAAACGCACTCAGCAATGCGCACCACTTTGTGTATCTGGAGAACCAGTACTTCTGGACCCATGCCTTCTATGGGATTGACCGTCCGCGCCTGGGGACCGATAGCCCAGACATGGAGCGCAACATCCGCGAGCTAGCGGCAGCCTTGCAGCGTGGCGCGACCGTCGCACTGGTGCTGCCTGACCATCCGAATGTGGGTCGCGCTTTCACCGATGCAGGGCTCACTCGCTTGCGTGAAGAAGCCCCAGACGCAGCGGCACAGGGGCGCATTCAGGCCTTCTGCCTGGCTGCTTCAGCAGAGGTCGATGGCGAAGAAGACTATCGGCCCATCTACGTGCATGCGAAAGTCGCGATCATCGACGATGTCTGGTCCACGGTCGGCTCCGCGAATCTGAACAATCGGGGTATGCGCGACGATACCGAAATGAATGTCGCAACGCTCAATGCGGAACTGGCGCGTGGCTTACGCATGTTGCTCTGGGCGGAGCATCTTGAACTGGTGGGTGAAGAGAGTATGCTCACGGTGGCCCGTCACCTGGGCCACCAGCGGCAAAGGCGAAGTGTAGATGAGGAAGCGGCAGGGCTTTTGCAGTCCCTACAAGAGACGCTCGGGGACCCATTGGTAGGTCTGCAATTGATGATTGACCGTGCGAAGGACAATCTGCGTCGTTTCAAAGCCAAACAACCCCTGGTGGGCCACCTCCTCCCCTACTTAACGGGCGAGGAGGCTAAGCAGCAGGGATTGCAATTCCACGAAGAACACGGCTGGGTAGAAGTACCGTAAACTACGTGTGAAGCTGTGCTGCTATCAAGGTGGTCATAAGCGATCGCACCAGAGGTGTCAAGTTAAAGCCAGGAACAATCCGTCCAAACATCCTTGGCAAGTCCTATGAGACCAAATCGGAATTGCGATCTATCCGCTTTGTGATTACATTATCTGCACCTTCGTTTGCTCCAGGGGCGGCAAAGTCCCTGCACCTGCTTAAGTTCGTGCCTATGAGACACTGACCACCATGGGCGCTGTGGTGGCCAAATCGCGCAATCTGGCTTCCTCTTTCGTGCGGATATTGCCCTGTTTGACGTTGCACATGAGGTTTGCCCGCCGGATGGTCAGGTCAAATCACCTCCTAAAAGCGCCGGCGATCGCGGCGGCGCCCACGACGGTGTATGCCCGCGGCCGACACGGGCGACAATGGCCTGCCGAAAGGGTCAATGAAGAGCGAGCATGGCCCTGCTTTGGCCGGTAGTGTCCCATCAAGCACTTCGACCTTGTACGTGAGGGTATCTCCGTCCAGTTTTGGATCGTCAATCACTATCGTCACTTCTTCGGGAACAGTGTCCCCGTCCTCCAGGAAGGACACAACGGCGTTCGGTGGATCTTCGGCGAAGCTGTTTTCGCCCTCGCCCCACTCGTCGACAAACTTCCTGGTATGCATGTGGCCTACGACCCGTTGGGGACGGTCCGCAAAGAACAGTGTTGAGTGTGCCAGCCCATGAAACGTCAGGGTGCCATTGCTAGTCGTCATCCCGTGTGCACATTGCACAAACATGGCCTCGATTTCTTCTAATTGTTGTACGTTGTTTTCGCTCATAGTTTTCGTTCCTTTCAGTTGAGTAGAGCCGCTATAGGCTCAATCATCTTCTCGAATCGCTGCGATCGCTTCAGGATCACCCGTCAGGGCATCCTGCGCATTTCATTGCACGCGATCATCTCCGCGTTGTGAGATCACTCGTAACATTCCCATTGCCGGTTCTCCTTTCTCAACGCTGTCATGGTTGCTAGCCAGTACTTACGTAGCACTACACCTTCACCAGTGTTGCTATTCCGGTCTCCTCCACCTTTCTCGTTTTGCACCGCTGTCTGTAGTATAGTGAATTCCAAACGAAAACACATCCACCAAATGTACTGTTTGGGTCGACCACCCCATGTAAAGGAAGAATCACACGACACGCAAAATCAGTACGTTTGATGGATGTGTTTCGCTCCTCTGGCCACTATACTCTAAGCAGGAGTTTATATTGTATTTCCAGCAAGATATTGTGAATGTAAGGAAGCAAAAATATAAATAGATAGTCTATTCATTGAGAGAGGAACCATATGAGTATAAAGGGAAGAACGATCGACATCGGAGACATCAGCTTCAATGTCCTGGTTGACGGTGAGGGGCCCGATGTATTGCTGGTGCATGGCTTCCCCGACTCGAACTCGGTGTGGCGCCATCAGATCCCGGCACTCGTCGATGCCGGCTTCCGTGTGATCGCACCAGACCTGCGAGGCTTCGGCGAGACGACCGCTCCGAGGGAGAAGAACGACTACAAGATCAATCGAGCGCGTCGAGGATCTGATGAGGATCCTCGACGCGCTCGATGTACAGACCGTGCGCCTCGTCGGGCACGATTGGGGAGCCGCTGTCGGCTGGCAGACCTGTATCCAACACGCCGATCGGATTGACCGGTACGCCGCCTTGGCCGTCGGCCACCCGTCCGCTTATGCCCACGGAGGCGTCGTTCAGAAGCTCAAGGCATACTACATCCTCTTCTTCCAGATCCCAGGGTTGTCGGAGAAGATGGTCTCCTCCGCCAACTGGTGGCTGTGGCGCCAGATGCTCCGCTATGATAGAGAGATGCCGACCTGGAAGCGCGACCTCTCGCGCCCGGGGCGGTTGACCGCGGCGATCAACATCTACCGGGCCAACCTTGGCCTGATCCTCCCCAAGGACTGGCCAAAGGTCACCGTACCGGTGATGGGGATTTGGGGCGAGGGCGATGTGGCGCTGGCGGAACGACAGATGGTCGCGTCCCGGGACCTCGTCACGGCATCCTGGCGTTACGAGCGGGTTCGAGGTGGCACGCACTGGCTCCAGCTCGAGGCGCCCGATAGGACTAACAAGTTGTTGCTCGACTTCCTGCGCTGAGGCGAACCAGACGTTCGGGCGTAGGACACACGAAGGGAGATGTGATATGAAGACAGACAAGGCTCAGATCGCGCTCGGTGCTGCCCTCATCGGCGCGTTCGCCAGCTTCTGGCGCTGGCATTCTCCACCGGCGAAGAAGCTCACACCGGAGGAGATCGACCACTACCTGGAGCTCATCTCGAAGCTGCCGCTGCCCGGCGATGAGACCCACAAGATCGTCGGCCAACTGCGCCTCTGGGCGGAAGCCGACGACGGCAAGCCCACCTACATGCTCAACCTCATCCGCTACTTCCCCGAGTTGCATCGCTTCCCCGGCGCTCCGGAGTTCGACGGCACGCCCGAAGAAGCCAACGCGTACTACGAGAAAGAATGCACGCCGATGTGGCTCAAAGCCGCCTCGTACCCGATGCTCGGCGGGAAGGCGCAGGGCGAGAACCTGATCAAGACCCTGCCGGATCAGCCGCCGTGGAGCACGGCGCAGATGGTGCGCTACCCGAGCCGGAGGACGTTCCTGAAGCTGCTCTCCGACCCGTCGTACGCGCCGCTCGAGCCCTACAAGTTCATGGCCCTCGAGATCGACCTGGTCCCCGTCTCCGGAGACCGGCAGATCCCGGATGCCCGATGGATCGTCGGTGGGGCCTTGCTGGCTCTGTTCCTGGCGGTGGGCTGGATACGGGCTGCTTGGGGATAGTCGTTCGTCGATCCGGGTTCCGCAGATCGTTTCGCGCGCAACAAGGTACGCCGGTTGCGCGGTCAACCGTCTCTGACGGCGCCGGTCGAGTTGTGTTCCTAAACGTTGGTCGACTCGAGGCTGATCGTGTCAAGAAGGTATGCCTTCCGGGAAGGATGATTGCCGGATCCTTTACTTAATCTTTCGGTACTCGACCGAAAGAATCGGACAGCCAGGGTCATAGAGCGAATTGAGGACACCCATGAGCGCCGCCTGGTCTGGCAGGCGGCGCATCGCTCACGCGCTCTGTGTCTCCAT
>JBKPBA010000510.1:0-4522 GCA_046726675.1 Chloroflexota bacterium | reverse complement strand
CCAGAAACTCATCGTAAGGGCAATTATACCTATCTGGGAGATAACATTTCTTTCAATTTTGATGATGGCACCCAGGAAAAAGGACAACTCACTCCTGATGGTATCCAGATCGGAAACAATTTCTTCGAAAAAGTCTCCGATTCAACATTACTTCCTCCTACACACCGCATGAAAAGTAATATGGAAGATATTGCCAAAGGACTAAAAATTGCAGGAGCCATTGGTGGAGCTGCAGTCAAGGCAGCAAAGACAATACAAGATACAATTCAGACTGCTCAAGGTGGACAATCGACTCCAGCTTCAAATCCTTCATCACAAAGTGCCAATCAGCAAGGTCAAGGAAATTCAGTTGCTCCAAATTCACCTGCTTCAGCTCCTAACCAGGCAGTGCCACAATCCCCCGCACCTCAAGTCCAGGCTATAGATCATGTACTAACTGAGCAGAATACCGAAACTTTATTCTGCGATCAGTGTGGAGCACCAGTTCGTCCCGGCAAACACTTTTGCAATCAGTGTGGAGCAAAATTGCCCTGATTTTTCATACTACCGGTGATGCACTGAAAAACCTGTCCAAAAGTCTTATCGTGCTTGACTAATCAAAGGCTCATCTGATACACTTCCACTCAGTGGATATCCAGATCCAGTATTCTTGATAATAGTCAATGGCTAGCGCAACAACCTGAGTCGTCTCTTTTTTTCGTTCCTTTTACGACTTTAGTAGTAACTCATCCCCTTTTTTATCTGAAGGCAAAGGTTCTTGCATCACACTACTTTACCAACCATCGCATCTGACTCAAGGAATTACACAATTCCTTCTAATTGGTGCAATTCAAGAGGTCTAGAATATGCCAGTTGATCAACCTGCATCCTCCAATATCCAGGAACATCAGCGATTGCTTGCTGCACTTCGCGAAAGCGAAATTCTACGCGAGCTAGCAGAACTGATGGCATCTTCACTAGATCTCGACCACATCTTGCAGGTGCTTGTTAAGAGAGCAACTGAGGTATGCCAGGTCGAACGTTGTGCCGTCTGGTTACTTGAAGATACACGAAATATATTACGACCGGCCACTTACTATCTCTCCTCTCAACAATTGAATAGCCATATAATTAAGGCTGCTGATTATATCTGGTACCATAGTCCGTTACCTTTTGCTAATCCCGTTATCCATCGTCTTTTCAACGAAAATGGTATACTTTTCCTCCAAGATTTATCTACAGAACCAGGCATGCGTTCTGTAGGAGAAACATTTCTTGTGCGCTCTATCCTACTCATCGCCCTCGTACGCGAAGGTCGGCCTGTCGGTATGCTCACGTTGGACGAACCTGGCAAAATACGTACATTTTCACCTGAACTAATACAACTAGCGCGCGCAATCGGCCAACAAGCAGCAATGGCTATCGATAATGCTCGACTGTATCAACAAGCGCAGTCCGAAAAACAGCGTGCAGAACAATTGATCGATCGGGCTCGTGCTATTTATCAAGTAGCAATCGCGGTCAATTCAGGAGAAGACTTACCAACCGTATTGGAAATCGCTAACAATCACCTGATTCGTAGGTTAAACGCAGATGGAGGCTCGATCGCTCTTTTAGACAACGATACATTACGGTTAGCGATTTCAAGCACGCAACTCGAAGAATCCCCCGCTTCACAAATTACTGCATCGCTGTCTAAACTTCCTAATTGCCATCACGCAGCCCAGCTAGGAACTCCGCTTTTCGTCACGTTAGAGCATGCCGAAGGTGAGGAATTTACCTGGTTCCGTAACGTAGGTTTAGATAATGCAATGCTTGTACCTTTACTGGTAGGCGCTATGCCCAATAGCAGCCTGGCAAACCAATCTATAACCCAGGCTCCTGCTTCGCGTTGTGTTGGTCTGGCTTTTGTTAACTATCATACACCTGATTTTTATCCATCGAAAGGTCAATTTGCCTTTGCGCAAGATATAGCTACACAATGCGCGCTTGCTGTCGATAAAGCTCGTCTTCTTCACGATGCTCACCAGGCAGCAAAACTGGCAACCGAACGCGCCAACACTCTTGATGCCATTTTCCATGCCATGACGGAGGGAATCAGCGTACTCGACTTAGATGGTCGCATTTTATTACACAACAACGCTGCTGCCTCTTTTCTTGGCAAGGATAGGTACGCTAATGATCGACTTGACGAAGTACTGAAACGTCACCCGGCCTATACTATCCATGGACAACAAATCAGTGGAGATGACTTTCCCGTTACTCGGGCATTAAGAGGTGAACGAATCCGAGGTGAACGATTCGTTACTGCAGGAGCAGATGGGAGTGAGCGCATTTTAGAGATTAATATTGCCCCATTATTCGACGCTTTTGAGAAACAAATCGGCGTAGTTAGCGCCTTTCGTGATATCACTGAGCAAATTCGCATTGAGCAACGAATCCGGCAGGCGCTCGATACACTACTACATGTTGCGGAGGCTGTTTCAGGGATTACTGAAATTAAAGACATCCTACATAGTGTTCTCGAAAGAGCCCTTGTTACCCTGAACTGTGAACGTGGAGTAGTTCAGCTTTATGATGAGGAGCTACGTCGGTTTACACCACTGTTCTCTCTCGGTTTCTCACTTGAAACTGAGCAACAATGGTTTAGCGATCAAAAAATCTGGCTTCATGCCTTATCAGACCAAATTCATAGCTTTCAAGAACAACTTTTAGCAGGCCACGCAACTCTCATAAACGCTGATCAGTGTCCACATCAACCCAACCCTTTTAATCACTTGATGATACTGGCCGCGCCAATTCTGCATAACAATCGGCTGCATGGGATTATTTCGTTAGATCGTTCCGTGTATCCCAGGCATGATCCAGCTCTCCATACTGGAGAGCAACCACAGTCACCACAAAACGAATTTACTTTGTGGGATATAGCGGTCACTGAAGGAATTGCCCAGATGGCTGGGTTAGCTGTCGACCAGGCACTCTGGCAACAAGAAGCCATTAATGCCCGAGCAAGTGAAGCAGCTATGCGCGAAGCTAACGCCCTTAAAGACGAATTCCTTGCGATTACTGCTCATGAGTTTCGCACTCCGTTAACAGTTATTCAAGCACAGAGTCAGTTAGTATCTCGCATACTTAGACGTATTACTGATCAAGCGCTGGACGCAGGTATTACAAAATTGCCCCAGGTAATTGATAACCTTTCAGTTATTGAGGACCAGACCCATCAGTTAACCGATATTGTTTCCGCATTCCTTGAGGTTTCGCGTCTTAACCGCGGAGAACTCACACTCACCTTTGAGGAAGTTGACCTTTCTGTCCTGGCTCAGCAAGTAGTCTTACGTCACAGTGCTATCTCAAAGGAGCATACCATTAGCTGCATTATTGAGCCAATTGAAAGGCCTTATCTTGTCATGGGCGATCGCGCACGCCTGCAGCAAATTATTGCCAACCTGGTAGAAAATGCAATAAAATACAGCCCGCTTGGTGGGCCGATCAAGGTTTGCTTACACAGCTATTCAAACAATGAAGATAAAGCAACCATCGAAGTCTGTGTTGAAGATAATGGTATTGGTATTCCAAAAGATGCTCAACCACGGCTTTTTGAACGTTTCTACCGTGCTCCTAATATCGAGCGGAGCAATACTAGAGGTATTGGACTTGGTCTTTATATCGTCGCTCAGTTGCTCAAGTTACAAGGCGGATCTATACGTATAGAGAGCAGCGGTATCCCCGGTGAAGGCAGCCGATTTATTTTCACACTACCCGCGCTAGAGAAAGTGTAAAGACGAGCTACCATGCAATCCTATAGAATGTGGCTTCTAGAACTTGCCAGGCAGTTCATTTCAGACGAAGGAAGTGAAGATGCTGCACACGATTACGACCATTTAGTGCGTGTCATAGCTCTCGCGGAGAGCATACAGGCCAGTGAGGGTGGCGACCTTCCCACTATTTGGGCCGCTGTCGCTCTTCACGACATTGGGCAGGAACGTGAGCGACTTCATGGCGGTGAACATGCATTGATCGGAGCAGAATTAGCAGCAGAACTGCTCAAAGATACGCCTTTCCCCCAACAATCCATTCCAGCGGTGCAGCAAGCTATTCGAGAACATCGTATAACAGGAGGAATTACTCCACAAACACTCGAAGGGCGCATACTTTACGATGCTGATAAAATCGATTGTCTGGGAGCTATTGGCATTGGTCGTCTTTACTGCATCACAGGCCGCTATAACCAGAAAGTGTATGCTCCAATACCTGACGATATCGTGGAACCGATTGACCTGCGTACCATACGACTTTTGAGGCGCAGACCCGACTACTCTCCAAGCATCGAGTTTCAGTTACTCTTCACCGATTTACCCGATCATATGACTACCAACACCGGTCGAGAGCTTGCCCGTGAGCGTTTTGCTTTCATGCAAGAGTTTTTCACGCGCTTACGACAAGAAGTTGAGGGGAAGCTTTAGTCCTTCCTGCGGGGTGTATGAAGCCGTTGGAGGGGCCGATTATGGTGATTAACAAATTCATCCGGACAACTGTAGGT
>JBKPBA010000509.1:0-6230 GCA_046726675.1 Chloroflexota bacterium | reverse complement strand
GATGACACTGTTCGCTATGGCCCAGTTTCTTTTTGATGGTTTTCAATGCGTCGTCTACCGTGTGCGAAGTTTGCTGCAATGGCAGGCGTTTGAGCCTGTGGGCCAGGGCCATGGGTGCTATGGTATAGACATGTTCTGGTGTGACTTCTTCCACGCCAAGATATGCTGCGTAAGTTTGTGCTGCCCTGCGCATCACGATATCACCACGGTGGCCGTCTACGTCAAGCTCGATGTTGATGAGCGCGATGAGTTCAGCGACGTCAGGGGGGACGGTGATTAGCTTTTCCAACTGGGCGGCTCGTGTGATGCGAGAACGCAATTGCTGTTCAGCGGCGGCATACTCGACAAGAAATGTCTGGGGTGCAGCCTCGAAATGTTCGCGCAGTTCTACGATTTCAACGCGCTGCTGAATGTTGTGAATGGATGTGATATCGACACAGAGACCAAAGCGGTCGGTCAGTTGCGGGCGTAACTCCCCTTCTTCGGGGTTCATCGTACCCACCAGCATGAAGCGTGCCGGGTGGCTGAACGAGACGCCTTCGCGTTCGACGATATTGACTCCCATTGCAGCGGCATCGAGCAGCACATCGACAACGTAGTCATCCAGCAAGTTTACTTCATCAACGTAGAGGATACCTCGATTTGCTTCGGCGAGAACTCCCGGTTCGAAGCGTCTCTGTCCCTCACGCAGCGCATGTTCAAGATCGAGAGTGCCGACAACACGATCTTCTGAGGCGTTGATTGGCAAATCGACAACACGCATACGGCGGTGACTGATAGGTAGCGATTCGCCCTGCTCCAGGCGATTCTGGCAGGAAGTGCACATTGCCGCTGGCTGATCAGGAGGGCAAGAGAAAGGACAATCGCTGACTACCGCCAGTTCTGGCAGCACGGCGGCAAGCGCGCGTACCGCTGTCGATTTAGCTGTGCCTTTCTCTCCACGAATGAGTACACCGCCAATAGCGGGTTGAATGGCATTGAGGATGAGGGCCAGTTTCATTTCCTCCTGGCCTACAATCGCGCTGAATGGGTATGTATACATTGATAGCCTATCTACGGTGCGCCACACCTACTTATGAAGTTTCAATAATAAATCGGGATATCGTGAGAGCTACCGAGGGCCGATCAATCGGCGCTGTGCGCGATAAATCGGCACCTACGGATATCCTGAAAAAGCTATAAGTGGGTGTGACGCAAAGGGTGCAATAGAGTACCCCGCTATGGTTATGCGAACTCGATCACGCCACGGATGTTCTTGCCTGCAAGCATATCAGCATAGGCTTCGTTAATCTGATCGAGCGTGTACGTCCTTGTTACTAACTCGTCTAGTTTTACTTTTCCTGCGTGGTACATCGCAAGCAGGTTTGGAATGTCGTTGCGCGGCTGAGAATCGCCATAAAGCGTTCCCAAAAGCGACTTCTGCCATAGTACAAGGTCGAGCGGGGGTATCGGAATAGACTCGGCGGTGGCAGGAGTCAGGCCAATTACAACCACCGTGCCGTTCTTGCCCGTGCAGGCATAAGCTTGCCCAATAGTGGCAGGTGTGGCGATAGCCTCAAAAGCGTAATCCACGCCCATACCCCATGTCAGGTCCTTGACCATCTGCACCACATCTTGAGTTTTCGCGTTAATGGTATGGGTTGCTCCAAACTCTTTCGCTTTCTCAAGTTTGAAATCTACAACATCAACTGCAATAACCATACGCGCGCCGGCAATGTGCGCTCCCTGAACAACGTTCATGCCGATGCCGCCGCAGCCGATGACCATGACAGTGCTTCCTGGTACGACCTTCGCGCGATGGATGACTGCACCAATGCCCGTCGGCACACCACAACCAACGAGTACAGCTTTGTTGAGTGGGTAGTAGTCCTCAACCTTGACTACCGACATGTCGGGAGCAATGCTGCGTTCGCTAAAAGTGGAGATGACGCACATCTGGCCGACATCCTGACCCTGCGCATTGTGCATGCGGAAGGTTCCGTCAAGCTGAGGTCCCATCAAGATAGCAGCTCCCATGTTACAGAGGTTGGTATGACCCCTGGTGCAGTAGTAGCATGTCCCGCATGAGGGGATGAAGCTGAGGACGACATGATCGCCTGGCTTGCAATTGGTGACCGCAGAGCCAACGGCCTCAACAATGCCTGCTCCCTCGTGCCCAAGTGCCATTGGCATGTAGCCAGGGAGGTCGCCCGTGACCATGTGATAGTCGGAGTGGCAGACGCCTGCTGCGACCATCTTTACCTGTACTTCATGGTCTTTTGGCGGATCAAGCTCGATCTCTTCAACGCGGATGGCTTCGCCAGGTTGGTACAAAACAGCGGTTCGTGTCTTCATTGAATACGACCCTTTCTTCTTGTGAGCAAGCGAGGGCACCCGCAAGGGGATGCACCTACTATATACGAACGTGAGCGTTTGCGCTAACTACATAAATATTAATTGACTGGAGGGGTTCTAGGGCGACGCAAGCGTCCCCACCCTTCTCCACGCCACTCCCGCCCCTACGCCACAAGGCACCCAGGCCCCTGGTTTTTGTTGGAAACTACAGGAGGCACCTCTGATGTAACATAGAAAATACAGTGTGTAGTTTTTCACCCCCTTTTCAGTAAAATTGGTTCGTGTGGCAGGCAATACTGATAATAGTCGGCAGCCAGAGCTTTAGCCAGTTCGCGGCTGGGACTTGGCACCTTTTCACCTGCCTCGTTTGTCACAGTTGGGTAAGGGTTTGTATCGATCATAACCGAAGGTATCTGGCGTGTTGCGATCTCCTGAGCGACGTTGAGCGCGTCACGGCGTGGAGTGTCGTGGCGCATGTTGCCGGAGAGGTCAATGTTTGCCAGGCCATCGGTCAAGACGATCAAGATAGGTCTGGTGGTTGGGTCACGCAAGCGTTCGGTTTCGGCGAGACGCAATCCCTCTAACAAGCCTGTTGCTAGCGGCGTGCAGCCGCCGATATAGAGTTCCTCGACACTACGACGAGCGCGAGTGAAGTTACGTGTAGGTGGCAGAACGACGCGTCCCTGAGCAAAGCGAAAAACAAGCATAGCAACGCGATCTCGCTTCTCATAGGCATTTTGCAGGAGCGCCAGCAGGACGCGTTTGGTTTTGGGCATTAATTGTCGAGCCATCACTGAATCGCTGCCATCCACTACAAGCACGAGCAATGAACGTGTTTTGCGCTCACGGACCTTCTGGCGAAGGTCATCTGGGCGTAGTTCCAATTTACTCCCGTCGATGCGCCCTCGCACCTGTTGATAGGGAGCTGCTGCACGGATCGTAGCAGAGAAAGCAACATCCGTGACCGGGTTGGCCTGGCGACTGCGAGTGAAGCGTCCGCTCCGTCGCGTTGTCAGCGAGAGAAAACGTCTACCTGCTTCCTGTCGTGCCAATCGATCACGTGTAACAGAGATAAGTGTTTGTACTTGCACTACATCCTGCTCACCACGTAGCCGCCTGCTGATACCCGCAGCGCCTTCACGCTCGTCTCCCCGTTTGTCTACATCGATATCATCATCAATTGTCGCTATCTCTTCAGGGATATCTAGATTCGTAGTTTCCTGGGGCAATTGATCGAAAAGCTGCGTCAGGTGTTGGCCTATGGCAGCACCGGCACGTGCTCTATGTGGAAGCGCAAGCCTTACAGCCTGTTCGATATCGGATAGTTGTACTTCTGTACGATCTTCCCAGGCGGCTAAGGCACGAGCAGTACGCAGAACGACGAGATCGCCGCGATGTCCCTCAGCGTGCAATTGGCGATCAACGAGCATGGAGACGATCTGGCGAAAATACCGAGAGACATGCACTGAAGGCAGGAGTTGCTGAGCGTGTGTGGTACGCTCGTGTAATACCTGCTCAGCTTCTGACCAATGCGCCATAAAGTCGGCAGGGGATGCATCGTAGGCCAGGCGACGTTCCACCACTAATGCGCGATTGGCTGGATCGTGCTGGTCTTCCGCCTCAACATAGAGTCCGATCCTATCAAGCAGTTGGGGGCGTAACAGCCCCTCTTCTGGATTCATGGTGCCGATTAACACGAAACGCGCAGGATGGGCAAACGAGATGGTATCGCGCTCGACACGATTAACTCCAAGCGCAGCAGCGTCAAGCAGGAGATCTACAATATGATCATTGAGTAAGTTAATTTCATCTATGTAGAGGAAGCCGCGATTTGCCGCTGCTAGCAAGCCTGGAGCGAAGTGACTGACGCCGCTTGCCAGGGCTGTTGCAAGATCGAAGCTCCCGGCAACACGATCTTCGCTGGCATTGAGTGGGAGTGTTACCAGGTGTACAGGACGTTGAGCGATAGGGGACCTTTCTCCGCGTTCGTAACGAGCATGGCAGTCGTTACACAACCACTGAGGGTCGGTTGGATCACAGAAATAAGGGCAGTCAGCTACACCGGTAATAGGAGGTAGCAAACTGGTAAGAGCACGTACAGCCGTTGATTTGCCGGTGCCTCTACGTCCGCAAATGAGGACGCCCCCAATCGATGGATCGATGGCGTTAAGGATGAGGGCAAGCCGCATGTTCTGCTGCCCAACCATAGCACTCAACGGGAATGTTGCCATGTCTGTGCTTTCGTCGTCAGTTCAACGCTGTGCCGGTTTGAGGAGATCCTTCGCTTTGCTCAGGATGACACCCTACGATAAAATCCACGGGTACTGCATGCTATCACACCGTTTTGCATGGTGTCAAAAGTGCCACCTTATGGCTAATGTCATTCTCATGACATGAGTATCTTCACTATCCTCTATACTGACGGTCACTGTATACTTGAACTGTTATGAATGTGATAGCTCTCGTACGCCCCTCGCTTAAGCAGTTCATCGCGTCAAGTATCCAGCATCGACAGGCAAGGCACAGCCTGTCAAATGACGAGCTTCGTCAGATGCTAGCCACAGCACAACTGTACTGATGTCCTCTGGTGGTAGCAGGCCACGATCAGGGAAGAGATTGAGTTGATTCATTAATTCCAACATATGCTCATGTGTTGCCAGGGGACCAGGACCACCCGCGAACACCTCATATAGCGCCTGATTAGAGAGCATGGCAGTATCGACACTGGTTGGACACACGGCATTCACATTAATGTCATAGGGAGCAAGCTCAATCGCCAGGGTCTTGACGAGGCCAAGAACGCCGTGTTTGGCAGCGACATAGTGCGCCAGGTTTGCCATGCCCTTGAGTCCTGCCGTCGATGAGATGCAAATAATTTTGCCGCTGCGCTTGCTGATCATTTGTGGAATACACACTTTGCATGTTATCCAGACGCCTTTGAGATCAATATTAACGGTCCGATCCCATTGTTCTTCTGTCAACTCCCAACTGGGTGCAAAGGAATAGACACCGGCGTTTGCTACCAGGATATCGATAGGACCAAGTTTGTGCTGTGCCTGGTCCGCCAGCTCTTGCATAGCAGGCAGATCCGTCACGTCTACTTGAGCAGCGAGAACGGGACGACCAATTTGCTCGATTTCAGAGGCTAACGATGCTAATTCTTCGGATTGTGCCAGGGGATAGGGGATGGTGCTGTACTGGTGACAGGCGTCACATAACACAAGCCGCGCTCCCTCGCGAGCAAATGCGAGAGCATGCGCTCGGCCCGTGCCGTGTGCTGCACCTGTAATAAATACTGTGCGATCCTGAAAACGAGGGTTGGAAAAGTTAGTAGACTCCGCAGATGCCATCAATGGTAAAATCTTCGATGATGAGTTCCTCTTCTAGCGCCAGGTCTAGCTCTAGAGTATCTACATCTGTGAGTGCCTCTGATGGCGAGAGATCCTTCGCTTCGCTCAGGATGACACTGGCTTCGCTCAGGGTGACACTCGCTTCGCTGGTTTGGAGGTTGGTATCTGGCATGAATGAACCCTCACTTTGCTGACGGTATCGAATACTACGAGATAAGCATACCATCGGTTTCTTGTGAATACAAGTTTTCCCCTTGACTTGGGTGCTTGGGTGCGCGTACGATTTGTGCAGAGACAGGCAGCCGAGCGAAGCGATGGCAAGTCGTAGGGGCCCGATTGATCGCGCCCACGGGGTGGAAGGGGGCAAACATCCGCATGTGCCTTCCTCCCCACCCACGGGCGCGATAAATCGGGCCCCTACGGGCACTCCATGCAAACATCCTACGCACACCCTGCATGGAGTGCTCTCTAGCTTCCCTCTTGCAAGCTATCTTATAATGTGTATTACTGTATCAAAGTGCATCAGTAAATCAGCAGGAAATGGGG
>JBKPBA010000508.1:0-6728 GCA_046726675.1 Chloroflexota bacterium | reverse complement strand
GATACTCAACGAGCGCTGCTACAAGTCGATTGATGGCGGAGAGACCTTCACGCAGATTTCCGTTCCACATGGTGACTATCACGATCTCTGGATCGATCCCCGCGATCCGCAGCGTATGATCTGCGGTCATGATGGTGGTGCCTGCGTGACCTTCAACGGTGCCGAGAGCTGGTCTTCGATCTATAACCAGCCCACAGGCGAATACTATCACGTGATCACCGATAATCAGGTGCCCTACCGCGTCTATGGCTCTCAGCAAGATAACACGACCATTACGCTTCCCAGCCACTCGGCGCTTGGTGCGATCACTCTCGCCGACTACTACGAGGTTGGTGGCTGCGAGAGCGGCTACATTGCAGTCCGCCCAGATAATCCCAATATCGTCTACGCGGGCTGTTACCAGGGATATATGACCCGCTACGACCACCGCACGAAGCAGACACGTGACATCTCAGTCTGGCCCGAAGCCTCTGGCGGATGGCCTGCCCAAGATCTCAAATACCGCTTCCAGTGGACCTTCCCGATTGTGCTTTCTCCTCACGACCCCAATGTTCTCTTCGCAACCGGCAATCACGTGTTCCGTTCGACAAATGAGGGTGCCAGTTGGGAGGAGATCAGCCCCGATCTGACACGCAACGAGAAGAGCCGCATGGGACCCTCCGGCGGTCCAATCACGAAAGATCTCGTCGGCACCGAATACTACGGCACGATCTTCGCTTTTGCGGAGTCGTCGCACCAGCAAGGTCTCTTCTGGGCTGGATCGGATGATGGCCTGCTCCACCTTTCGCACGATGGCGGCCAGAACTGGCAGAATATTACCCCTAGCGCTCTACCTGAATGGGCGCTTATCAGCATCATTGAGCCCTCGCCCCACGATCCTGCCAGCGCGTACCTTGCTGCCACCTGTTACAAACAGGACGATTTCCGACCCTATCTCTACAAAACCAATGATTTTGGTAAGACCTGGACGAAGATTACGACCGGCATACCAGACAACGACTTTACTCGTGTCATCCGCGAGGACCCTGTCCGACGCGGCTTGCTCTATGCCGGAACTGAGACGGGTCTCTATGTGTCTTTCGACGACGGAGCACACTGGCAAAGCCTGCGCCTGAATATGCCTGCTGTACCCATCCACGATTTCGTTATCAAAGACGACGATCTGGTGGTCGCTACTCACGGCCGCTCGTTCTGGATCCTCGATGACATTTCGCCCCTTCGCCAGGTGAGCGATGAGGTATGCGAGGCCAGTGTTCATCTCTTTCAGCCGCGCCCTACGACCCGTTTCCTGACCGCGTTCAGCTACGACATGCCACCGACTCCTGGCAAGAATTTCGCCTTCCTTGGTCCTTTCCAGGCGACCTATCGGCAGCAGGAGATAGCCACGGGTGAAAAGGTGAAGAAGTACCTCGACGCCGGACAAAATCCCCCCGACGGTGCAGTCATCCATTACTCTCTGAAGGAACAGCTGCAGGGCGAGGTCACCCTGACCTTCCTTACCGCATCAGGCCAGGTCATCAGAACCCTCTCTAGCGAGGAAAAAGAGGACCAGCCACGCCCAGAACTCGACAAAGTCAAGGAGAAAAAAAAGAAGGAGCCGCGTGTTCCTAAAGCGGCAGGAGCCAACCGTTTCGTCTGGGACCTGCGTTATCCATCTCCCACCGGGATCGAAGGAGACAGGGAATCAGAGGAGATCATGAAAGGTCCTTTAGTGCCACCTGGTGTTTACCAGGTCCAGCTTACATTGGGTGATCAGATCTACACCCAATCATGTGCGGTCCTCAAAGACCCGCGCGTCACCACCTCTCAGGAAGATTTGCAACAGCAGTTCGACCTGCTCCAGGCCATCCGCGCGAAGGTCTCCGAAGTGCACGAGGCGATCAACGCAGTGCGCAGCATTCGCCGTCAGGCCGACGAATGGGAGCAGCGTACCAGGGGACTGGATATCCACGAGTCGCTGGTTACCCTCGGAAAATCGCTCAAAGACAAGCTTTCGGCTATCGAGGAAGGACTCATTCAGCCCAAGGTGAAAGACCAAATGGACACTCTGTCTGAACCCATGCGACTCTCGGCCAAACTCGCCGCCCTCGCAGGCACAGTGGCCAGTGCCGACGCGCACCCGACCCGTCAGGCAGGGCTTCTCTTCGACGATCTTTCAGCCCGAGTCGCTACACTCACTCGCCAGCTCCACGAGATCATCGACACGGATGTAGCCACATTCAATACTCAAGTCTACGATGCGAACTTGCCAGCTCTCATTCCCCCAATCAGGGGCAACTAGCGCGAATAGAGACTCCTGTAAGACGCTGCAAGTTACGAAGGAACGCCTTGTGTTCCTCAATCTTTTCTTCAAGAGCAAGGGGCTTCTTGCCTTTGTTCGGCAATGTTTGCCATCCTTACCCCAGCTATACGGCGTAGCTGACTTGCTGGGTACGTAATATCCACTGTCAATTTCTGTGTACTCACAGCCGGATAAGCTATAAGTGTTTCCTGTGAATGTGGTAACGTCCTCCTGACCAGGCGCCTGACAAGGAGCATGACCAAGAACAGTATGAATGCAAACCCCGATAAAGCGCCGAGTAGGTTGCTTCCTGCTTCCCAGCAGGCTCCAAGGGCGTAGCCGAGCGAAAGTGGAATCACCGCACCTAGCGTCTCACCTGTCACGTCGTACAGCAGAAAGTGACGATAAGGATAACGCTCTGCTCCTGCGAGCAGGTTCATCACTCCACCCAGGGCGGAAAAGAGGAACCGGCTGAAAAAGAGTGCCCATCCTCCCCTGCGCTTGAAGTAGAGGCGCGATTGTGTGATCGTGTGGGCAGGAATAACATGCAGCCGTCTAGGCTGCACCAACCAATGCAGTGTTCTACTTCCCCAACCTCTGCCGATGAAATACCCTACGTTGTCACCACAGGATGAAGCTGTAATGGTTATTCCAATCAACAGCACAATATGAAAATCACCGCGAGCCGCAATCGCTCCCGCAGCCAAAAGGACCAAACTGGTAGGGAGCGGGAGGCCAATCGCTGAAATGAACACGATCAACCAGAGCACTGGATAACCGTACTCATGAAGCAAATGAAGAAGGAGAGGATAGAGTGAGCTCATTGTCACTTCTCCGCATAAGATGCTGATACCACAGACTTCACCATGACCAAAACAAAGAGCTTATCCCTGCTTCCTGCTTCGCCGAAAAGAGCCTGAAGCCAGGAAGCCCAGACGCCCCAGCCTGGAAGTGAGCCACTGATCGAGCCCATAATAGCGTCCAGCAGAAAGCGATAGCAGCAGGATAAAGAGTAGTACATAGGGAAAGGCGGTCCCTATATCTGTAGTTTGACCCGGTAAGTAGGGTCCTCCGAAACCTTCAGGGATGGACCAGATGCCCAGTGATAGGAATATGCCGACGATATACGTCAGGTTGCTAAAGATGCCCAGGATCAATAACACTGCTACCAGGGTCTGTGTCGTGGACAGGATGCGTGCAAAGAGCAAGGGATTGACACTGACAAGGCTCGCCCAGAAGGAGATCCAGCCCTGAATAAACTCGGGTTGACCAGCCTTTGCTACTGCAACTTGTTCCACGAAGGTATTTTGAAATTGGGGCAGCCACGACAACGTAGCGGCAACGATCCAGGCCAGGCCGAAGGTGATACGCACGATGCCGACCCCCCGCTCTTTCCAGTTCATTGACCAAGTACGATATGACGAAGTACGAGTTTGATACAAAGGTGACGTTGTTGAATTGTCGATCATAAAAGTTACTCCATTTAATCTAAAGCAAATTATCACGAATACCACGTTTGCATATAGCTGAATAGGACCTTCAACGCCCTGCCGCATGTTCCAGAAGGAATCACCATGATTAGACAGCCATTGCTGATTCGTTAGCTCTTGGTTTCAGAGAAAGAAACATCTATCTGACTACATCATCAAAGGGATATTCATTACCATAGTGGCTGATGTAGGCGAACTCGTAGCCCGATACCAGAGGCTTCTATTGAAGAATGCTGTGTGGTATTGTTCTTACACAAGTAGATTCGCAGTAGGTTACAATCAACTTGTTTGGGGAGGACATTCATTTTCACGATCACGTTCTCTATGTACTTGCACACCGGGTTAGTAAAACTTTGTTAGATTCGGAGAAATAGTTCTACAAGCCATTCAGCTTGCTTCTATCCCTCACTTGGAGCAGAACCCTTACTATCGATACTTGCATACTTCCTCACGATGACCAACTGTGAATTCCCACATTATCAAGGAGTAGGTAATTCAGTCTAGAGCATTCTCAGAGTACTGAGAGGGAGAAATTAGACGATTCTATCGATGTTGCTTACTCTCTTGCGAGGTATATCTACTATTGTGGCAAGTAGCAGAGAAGTATTCTCGGGCTACTGATTTACAAACCTCCACGCTATTGGAGGAATGAAATACTCTTCGTGCTATAGAACGCCACACTTATGAGCGAAGTCACGCAAGTTCTGAACTCGCAAATATGATCCTACCATTAGTTGATGCAAGTCTGGCAGTAGGCTAAATTAGGAACTGAACAACAATGAGTACAAAAAGGTCTTCCTTGTGGGAAAAACTACGCAGTATCTGGACTATTCCTGATCTGCGTAACAAGATTCTCTTCACATTAGGATTGCTTCTGGTCTACCGTTTCCTGGGCATTATCAAAGTACCTTTAACCCACCAGGAACAGGTGAACCTGGCTGATCTTTTTGGCAGTACCAGGAGTCAGGACTTGGGTCAATTGCTCGGCCTGTTTGATGTGTTCTCAGGTGGGTCCTTGCAAACATTTTCTATCGTTGCTCTAGTACTACAACCGTAGTTATGAAGGCGCAGGAGAGCTAGGACGAGCGCCTCGCCGAAGTGCCCGTCGTCGATAATGGCTGTGACGGGCCCACAGCCGCTTCCTCCTGCGAAAGGTCGACCAGGCCAGCCGCACCTCGGGCGAGCGCACAGGTAAAGGCAGGGCAATTGCCAATAAGCGGCGCACTTCCGGTACGGTCAACCCAGCAAGCTCATCGGTTGCGGAGCTTTTTTTCCCTGCTCGCGCAGCTTGATGCTGGCCAGCCAGGCATGGGCCAGCATGGACAAGGTGATGTGGCGATACCAGCTGTGCCAGAAGCGCACCTCATACTGATCCAGGCCCGTCTCCCCTTTGGCCTCTTCGATGCACTGCTCGACCGTGTAACGGGTGGAGGCCACGCGCACCAAGGTCTCAAGCGAGGTCTTGGGCGGGGCGTAAGCCAGGTAATAGGCCAACTTGTCCGGCGCGGCTGGAGAACGACGTGCCAGCAGCCAGACATCTGGGCCCGGTAGTTGATCACGACTCTCCACCACGCGCACGCGCGCCCAGTGATACGTGATCATCCCCTTTTCCCCCTCGACCACGGCCAGTCGTTTCCAGGCGGACCTGGGCAAGCTGGCGATGACTTCGCTCACCATGCGTGCTTTAGGGGCACCTTTGGCCACACGCGGGGCAAGTCGGGGTCGCCCCCCGGTCTGCTCAGCTGGCTGCTCGACCTCTGGACGCTCGGTCCAGACCCGTGTGGTGGCGGACACCGCCAGCACATAGAAGCGGCCCTGCGCCTGGATCGTTTCCCGCAGCCGCGGCGCGTCCCCGTAGACCTCATCTCCGGTCACCCATCGCATCGGTACTCCGTGTTCCCAGGCGCGCGTCAGCATGACGATGGCCTGCTGCGACTTGGTGGCAAAGCCCACCTCCTCTGGCACGTGTGCCTCTGCGCGCCGGGTGCGATCCCATGCCCAGTCTTCCGGCAGATAGAGCTCTCGGTCCAGGAACACATGGGCGTCCTTGGTCGCGTAGCTCAAGACCGTCGCCACCTGGCTGTTCTCCCGCTTGCCCGCCGTCCCCGTGTACTGCCGCGCCACTCCCACCGATTGCTTCCCTTTCTTCAGAAAGCCCGTCTCATCCACCACCCCGATGCCCTCCGGGTCCCCAAAGGTCTCGATCACAAATTCCTGTAGCCGATCGCGCGCGGCATCGGCATCCCACGGCACCCGGTACAAGAGCCGCTGCATGCGATCGGGGATGCGATCGCCCACCGCTTCGGCCACCTGCCAGCTATTCTTGCGTTCCGCCTCGGTGAGGAGCCCGCGCAGGTATTTGCGGGCTTGCTCGCGCGACTCGCTGCGCTCGAACAGGTCGGCAAAGCGCACGTGAAACGCTTCAAATTCCTCTTGCCATTGCTCCAATTCTTCTTCCTTCATGTGTTTCCTCCCACTTAGATTCTCTCTCTTTTGAATCTACGAGTGAGAGCCAACTACGGTTGTAGTACTAGGACTCGCTCCATTTGTCTCGCGCGTTGGCGGCAACCAGTTGCTCAATAGTGCAGCACTCTTGATAGTGGTCGGCGTAGTGCTGGATACAATCAGGCAGCTTGACGCCCAGATGGTCATGCGAAACTATTCGGGTTTGCTGCACAAGTGAATTGGTCATGATGAATGTAGCCACCTTCTATCTCATCTGTCTGAAATAGTCAACGAAAAAGTAATTTACTCTAGCTAGCTACTTACCGTTCGCTTATTTTCACGGGGGTTCTGAAGAATCCCCACTCAGTTTCGTATAGATGGTGGGTGTGAGCTCTAACAAGGCCAACACCCGCTGCTGAAGGGCAGAAAGTGCAGTCACATGGCGTCGTATCTGATGCGGTTCTACCACCATCGTCAAGGTAATCTCCTGGAAGGCCTCCAGCAGGCGCTCC
>JBKPBA010000507.1:0-8331 GCA_046726675.1 Chloroflexota bacterium | reverse complement strand
CCAATGGCGCTGGCATATCAGGCTATTGAACTGCAAAACGAGGACAACGTTTTAGAGAGGGTGCTCTACCGGGTGATTCATCAAATGCATATCTAACATGCATAACCAACATTGAGATTACCCGTATCTTTACTGCAATCCAGCTAAGCTAGTAGGGGAAGAAGGGCGAATGGCTAAAGAACAGATCATTTATCTTGGCCCAGAAGAAGAACTGACCAATGTGCGTGAGCGCCTAGAAAACACTAAAGCCGGGCGTATCATACTCATCATTCCGCCACAAACTCAATTGCGCAGTCATGTTGGGTGGCGGTTGCTGCGCTCTCGTGTACGAGAGCTGGGCCAGGATGTACTGATCATTAGCTCTGATCGACAAATTCGAGCAGTAGCCAAAGCAGCTGGATTTCGAGTTGCGGATTCGCTAGAGTCTCCTCCCTCTGACAGACCTCGACCCATCAATCGTCCAGTTCGCAGCGATATGAGTGGGAAAAAATCTCAAAGTACTAATAAACAAGTAAGCAGCGGTAACAAAGCTAGTCGTTCTTTACAGCCAGACCAGCAACAGATGCCATTATCTTCAAGTAAGAATGGCGGCACGTTAAGCGGTACTGATGACACGAATAGAGAGTTTGATATGGCTGCTTCGTCCACGTTTGAGATAGAAGACATACCTTACGATTCTCACTATGATTTACCGATTGAAACAGTACCTCCCCCTCAATCCGGTGTAGGAGATCAAGAAGATGGTGAAATCGACTCATTGGTAGAGGATTACTATGTTGCGCGTAGTATTCGCGAAGCAGCACAAAGTTCCGATAGTAGCGAAGTATCCTCAGCAATTGAAAATAAGGAAACCACGAGTGATAAACTAGAACAATCTAGCAAAATTCCTCAGCCGAGTGATGTGGAAGATGATCCATTTGCATATATGGAGGACATTCAGCCAACCGCTTTACCAGAGCAAAGAGCTTCCACTTTTATACATGATATCGATCAAGGTATTCCCGATATTTCGGATGTCCCGACTGACGTGCATGACATAGAAGTCGAAGATTTAGGCGACGTGGGAGGGGGTATGCTTCAGGATGATTGGTCATCCCTTGCATGGCATGACCAGATGCTGGAGGAATCGGACGGACAAGAAACACCGCGAATTGATGGATTGCCCCCACGAAATAACCACATGGGAAATACTATGCGGCCATCGTTAGAGGATCTTGGGAATGAAGACGACCTGATACCGCCATCAATCCCGATTACGGATCAACCAACACGCGTTACCCCATCGTCTCCGGCACGTCCGTCCGGTGCACCTACTCCTTCAACAGCAGCCAGGCGTGGACCTCAACCAATTATCCAGCCTTCATCAAAAGCACGTAATGTTTCGATCAGTTCTACTGTGCAACAAACAAAAAAATCCACTTCCACCAAAACAAGTCGTACTGTCACAAATCCGCCTTTAAATATGCGGGCAAGTTCAAAATCCAATCGAAATGACAAGCGAATTTGGATGATCGTTTCGATAAGTGCTGGAGTATTATTACTGGCACTCCTGCTGTTTATCTACTTTGCCTCGAACGCCACGGTTACCGTTGTAGTACCTTCTCAATCTTTGAATGTGACCAGCCAATATGTTGCAAGCATTAACCAGCAAAACAGCCAACAAAATGCCATTCCTTCTCAGGTTCTTACGTACACTGCAAGTGCCACAGGGCAAGGAATAGTCACCGGCTCAGTCAAACAGGGAAATCAGATAGCAACAGGTACCGTCACTTTTTCCAATAAAGGTTCTAAGTCTTTGGACATTCCAACAGGCATAGTACTCTCCACCAGTGGCGCTGTGCCCGTACAGTTTGTTACCGTAGCTGATGTATATGTTCCTCCTGATCAGAATAGTAACATTCCATCGATTGCACCGGTGCAAGCACAACTGCCAGGCGACAGTGGCAATGTTGCAGCCAGCAGCATCACCATCATCCCTCCTGATAGTCTGATCAAGATTGCGCACAACAATCAAATCTCTTCAACATCTCTAAACTTGACGGTCACGAATCCCGATCCCACAACGGGAGGTGGAGCATCAAACGTAAAGGCAGTGACGAGCAATGACGTGAACACGCTCTCATTGGCACTCCAAAAACAAGTTCAAAACGAGATCAATGCCTGGATGACGAAAGTCAAACATCAAGGGAACGAAGTTGGAACTCCGGTACCCAATGTGTTAGCAAGTCCTACCCCTCTACCGCAGGAGAAGATGATTACCACACCCAAGGTAGGGCAGCCCGCGTCTGGTGGCAAATTCACCGGCGTGTTGAGTGTCAAGGTGTCCGTGTTGGTGATCCGAAACGCAGCTATCCAAACGGCAGGCAGAGCGCAGCTCATGGCGAAAGCCTTGCACATGAACCCACCCGCTGTCCTGGCAACACAATTGCCTGTCACGGTGAAGGTGACTAAGAGTACCCCCTCTCAAGATGGGACAAACCTTTCCATAACGGTGGATGCTACAGGGCATGTTGTGCAACAGGTCCCGGCACAACAGATCAGTCAGCAGTTGGCTGGAAAGAGCATCGACCAGGCGAAAAGTTTTATCAATAGACAGGCTGGAATCAAGGGAGTTGTTTATACCAACATTGTGTACTTCCCGCCGTTCCCAGGTTTCATGCCTTTCCGTGCAGAGCAGATCCATATTGTTGTGGAACCAGGGCCAATAATTGGTACCTCGAACGGTTAAAGGTGTCCTGAACATATCCCCCAATCGTTGTAAATTCTAGACAAAAAGACCTTCCTCCTTTAGAATGGTGTAAGGCTTGATTGGACATGTCTCAGGGTATGGTAAATGCTCAACCACGCCGGGCGGTTGTATAGGTCGTCTTTGACAATAATTTGTATTCTTTGGGGAGAGCGACATGGCACGTTGGTTGGCGTTAGATGTTGGAGAAGCTAGAATCGGCATAGCGATAAGCGATGCAACAGGATTCCTGGCTTCACCATATACGACGTTGCATGTCACTCGTGATGAATTTCAGATGTGGCAAGCCATTCAACGGCTGATTGAAGAAACAGAGGCTGAGGGGCTTGTAGTAGGCCTCCCTATTAGCATGGATGGAGCAATACACTCACAAGGAAAACGGGTGCAAGCTTTCGCCGAACGTCTGAGAGAGCACATTGCCGTTCCGCTCATATTCTGGAATGAGCGCCTTTCAACTGTTGAGGCAGAACGCCTGCTGGTTGAACGAGGAGAGGCTGAATTGGGAAAGCGTTATAAAACCACTAGTGGAAGGAAGCGCAATCAAACAAAACGGCAGCGCAGAAAACAGGAGGTTGATGCTCTTGCTGCGGCTGTCATTTTACAGGAGTACCTGGATCATCAAATGAGCAAAACGGGAGGCACTGAGTGATGAAAAAACGAGGACACCGCGGTGCTATCATTGCGGTGCTTCTGCTTGGCCTCCTGATATTTGGGGGAGTATACTTTGCTTGGACAACGGTCACGGATATCTTCCAACCTGTGAACACAGATCAAGGCAAAACTGTGGCAATTGTGGTTCAGAGCGGAGATACGACGCTTCAGATTGCTGATGAACTTCAGGCAAAAGGCTTGATACGTAATGCGCTCGCTTTTCGTATCTGGGCAAGGATTAGAGGTTTAGACACTCATTTACAAGCAGGCGCCTATAATCTGAATACAGGTATGACTATAGATGCAATCATCAGTCAATTGCTCAATGCCCAGCCTGACGACTTTGTTGTGTCTATTCCTGAAGGCTTACGTATTGAGCAGATCGTACAGCGGCTGGGATCTGCTGGCCTACCCAGATTCAATACACAAGATTTCCTGAAATATACAAGAAATCCGGCGCAATTCCCCGATGCAGCCAAATATCCTATCCTTAAATCTATACCCTCGGGGAGTAGCGTGGAAGGACTGCTCTTTCCAGATACATATCTGATACCAGTGAATGCGACAGCACGGGATGTTGTAAATATGATGTTGACAGAGTTCAACGAAAAAGTTCAACAGAATCATCTCGAGGGATTGGCAAAGCAGAATCGTATGTCGTTATATAAGGTGGTCATCCTTGCGTCGATAATTGAACGTGAAACTATCTTTGGCAAAGATCGGCCACTTGTAGCAAGTGTCTATTGGAATCGTATTTACAGACCAAATGCTGAAACTGTGGGTCTGCTTGATGCTGACCCGACGGTCCAATATGCTCGCGACTCGCAGCCAGGAACAACAAGCTATTGGAAGCCGCTTCAAGATGTGGGCGCCAATATTGCTCCCAATAGCCCCTGGAATACCTATATTAATAAAGGGTTTCCTCCTACTCCAATTTGTAATCCAGGGCTTGCTAGTATGATCGCTGCGGCTGCTCCAGCCAGGACGGATTATTATTTCTTCCTCTCTAAAAAGGACGGAACAAACGTCTATGCTAAGACGCTTGCAGAATTTGAAGCAGATAAACAGAAATACCCTCAACCTTGAAACCAATGTAAATGGTGCTTTGTGGCAATACTGCGAATCATGTATTGGAAAAAGTACAAAAGAGAGTAACTAAGTAATGAACTTAAATATCTGGCAGATTATCTTTTTGGCTGTGCTTCAGGGCGTGACAGAACTTTTTCCTATCAGCAGCCTGGGTCATTCTGTAATCATACCTGGGCTATTAGGCTGGGGAAATATTATTAACGATACAAGTTGTGGCGGGCAAAGTTGTTTTCTACCCATCATTGTAGCCCTACATCTTGGCACGAGTGTCGCCCTTGTGATCTATTTCTGGCGAGACTGGCTGCAAATATTTCTCACTCTTGTTAAGAATATTAAGGAAGGCGAAGTTCGTACTGGAACTGAAGAGTGGGTGAGCTGGCTGATCATTATCGGCGTCATCCCGGCGGCTATTTTAGGCGTTTTGTTTGAAACACCGCTCAAGCAAGTCTTTGCTTCTCCTGCAATTGCTGCCGCATTCCTGATAGTGAACGGATCCATTCTGTTTGCTGGGGAACGTATGCGGCGACGAGCAGAAGAGAAAATGACGTTTGCTACTGCGAAAGAGCGGGAGGCCAATTTTCGAAGTCTCTCATCTCTTTCATGGAAAGAAGCACTCATTGTTGGTTTCGCACAATCACTGGCTCTGGTAGCTGGAATTTCACGCTCTGGGGTGACTATGGTTGCGGGCTTAGGTGTTCGGCTCAATCATGAGGATGCAGCTCGCTATTCCTTTTTGTTAGGTACACCACTCATTGGTTTAGCTGCGTTGCTTGAGGTACCACAACTAGTTGGCCAAACTGCTCAAACGTGGCTCTATGTAGTTATTGGCATGGTAGTGTCAGGGATCGTAGCTTATCTATGCACTAAATTTCTGATGAAGTATTTTGAAACCGGGCGGCTTTATCCTTTTGCCTATTATTGTTGGGGTGCGGGGCTATTATCACTTATCTTACTGTTTACCATTGCCCATGGTAGAGGATAAAAATGAGTGAATATCCAAATTGGCTATTTCGTGCAAATCTATGTGGCCTGTTGAACTTTACACGTTTGATACAATAGGTATGCTCTGGAGAGACCAGGGTAATTGTGTTAGAGCGATTGTAATTTAAAGATGCTCGTCTAAAGGTAGGAGGCTCTTAAAATGAAGAATCCCGCAATTTTCTACGCTGCAATTGTAATTGGTATTATAGGCTTAGCTGTTGGTGTATATTATCAGGTAGGTGGCGCGCATCCAGCGCGCGCTATTGCTGGACTCGTAGTTGGTGCTGTTCTGCTTATTGTTGGCGTCGTTGGCATGTTCATGACTCGT
Organism: Chloroflexota bacterium; assembly: GCA_046726675.1. Taxonomy (GTDB): domain Bacteria; phylum Chloroflexota; class Ktedonobacteria; order Ktedonobacterales; family Ktedonobacteraceae; genus DATMNR01. The sequence continues at coordinate 2,536 of JBKPBA010000507.1, read as the reverse complement.
TCCAAAGCGACTGCCAGGTAGGCAAGTTACGAGCAAGATGACCACCAGGTAAAGAACGCGGTTATTTCCTGGTGGTTCTTGTGTTTTATTGGGCAAAAACACTTACCTGGTTCAAATTTGCTAGTGCTAGCTCATCCTCTTGAGAAGATGTGAGAATCTGATATAATAAGCATGCCCAGAACGGGCTAATCTAGAAGAAAGGTATAGAATTCATTATGAAGAACCCGGCAATCTTCTACGGAGGAATTGTGCTTGCTATTGTTGGTATCGCTCTCGGAGTATTTTTTCTAATTCCGGGCATAAACCATGTTATTACTGATAACAATATGCACATTAAGCATGCTCTTCTGTCCTTTGGCCTTGCTGTCATTGGCATCATTGGTGCGCTTGTTACACGGCCGAAAGCTGCGACAAGGTAAAAGAAAGAAAACCGTTACAAGGCCAGGCATACCTGGCTTTGTAACGGTTTTCTTCTCGCTTGTGACAAAAATTCAGCCTAGCACTTCTCCAACGATTTGTGAATATCCTCGCAGGAATTCATCTGCGCTCATCACTTTCTTGCCCTCTAATTGAAGCTTATCTACGATTAAGAGGCCGTTACCTGTAGCTACTGTGAGTGTTTGCCGGCCATTTTCTTTGTGCAGACTGACCGTTCCGGCCTTTGCTTCTAAGCCTGTATTTGATTGTACCGCGTACGCAGAAATTATTTTCAGTAGCTTATCGCCCCAGTTGGTATAGGCACTGGGCCACGGAGTGAAGGCGCGTACTGTTCGTGCCAGCACATCGGCAGGACGGTTCCAATCTATCTTACCATCTTCCTTGTGCAACATGCGTGTATAAGATGCAAGTTGCTCGTCCTGTGGCTGCGGTGTGATCTTGCCCCGTACCCAGAGTGGTAGGGCCTCGAGTAGTGCGCTGGCTCCCAATGCAGCTAATTTGATCGTGAGACTTCCTGTAGTGTCATCTTCGGAAATCGGAAGTGTACGTTGGAGTAGCGTTGGTCCTGTATCTACTCCAGCGTCTATGAGCATGATGGTCACTCCCGTCTCTGTATCGCCCTGTAAAATTGCCTCGGAGATGGGCGAACCACCACGGTACTTAGGAAGTAAGGAAGCATGGATGTTCAGCGTGCCGTAACGTGGAAAGTCTAGCACAGCTTGCGGCAATATTTGTCCAAAAGCGGCTACAATATATAAATCAGCCTTGTATGCAGCGAGCGCTTCGATATTTTCTGGACGCTTGAGTGATCCTGGTTGCCAGACGGGAATGCCTTGAGAGAGCGCAAGTTGTTTAACAGGCGAATATACAATCTCTTTTCCTCTTCCTGCCGGTTTATCTGGACGAGTAATCACGGTCACAATTTCGTAACCTTCTTGAAATACCAGGCCTGGTTTTGATCCAATGATCAGCGTTTCCAGGGCAGGAACGGCAAACGGGGGAGTTCCCATGTAAATAATCCGTAACATAATGCAATCCCTTCTACGTAGGCAGATTGGAGTGGGTGTAGTAGACTTCCGTATATTAGCATATTCAGGCTACCGGGTCATTAGAAGTGACACTTCCTCGCGTGTTTAATAGAGCCATATGGTATACTTGCTTTCACCTAGAAGACCTACCAGCGATAGCAATATGTGAAAAAATGCAGCAATCACCCTATATTCTCAGATTCAGTATATATTCTAAGGTACCACCACTGACTGATCCTCGGATTGTGCTGCAACGCGTTGACGAGGTCAGCGCCGTTTTTCGTATGCTCAGTGATGCTCGAACCAGTACCTTAGTGCTTACAGGCGATCCAGGAGCTGGTAAATCAACACTTGCAGCACTGCTGTACCGGCGTTTAGAGATAGCCGGACAGGCCGGACAAGCGCCTATACGGCATTTGGTGTGGTTGAGTCTCGGATCAAATGCGACATTGCCAGATGTGATTGCTGCTATCCTTAGTGAAATCGAAATAGCTGACAAGAGAAAGACTGGGGCAAGTAACGAGACCGGGGCTGGTAATGTAGCGGCGGGGTTTGCCCCCGCCCGTGCAAGCTCTATCCCTACATTATATGAAGGCTTTTCTGATTTTTTTATACAGAAACCAGAAGAGCAGATTGGATTATTGAGGCGAGTGTTATGTCGACCACAAGCAAGCGCTTTTGTGGTGCTGGACCAATTTGAGGAACTGTATGACATCGAAAACTCACAGGAAATAGTTGGACGAGGCCCAATACCTCTTTTTCTGGATATGCTCCAAAAGGACCTTGGTGGCAGCAAAGTGGTGTTGACGAGCCGGCGTTCGCCATTTAACAAGCAGAATGGTGAGAATACACGTATACGCACAAACCTGGTTTCACGTGTAAGCATTCCTGAAGGTATCGCTTTACTACAACAACGAGGCATTCAAGGATCAACTGAAGAGTTGTCATTTATCTGGCAGCGTTGCGCGGGCCACGTTTTTGGATTGGTTTTGTTCAGTGCGCTGAGTGCACTGAGTGGATTTTCTCTGAGCTATCTGCTCAATTCGCCTGACTATGCCCCAATGTGGAAT
>JBKPBA010000506.1:0-13504 GCA_046726675.1 Chloroflexota bacterium | reverse complement strand
CCCCCCACCACCGACAACAACACGGTGTACAAGTCGTCGGCAGCGTCAGATGTGTATAAGAGACAGGGCGTAAATAGTGCCATATTTTATATGGTTAACACCTTTCCCTGGTAGGTCCATTTGAAAGGCTTGGCCATCGTTCGGTTGTAATAGTCGATGAAAGCCAACACCTTGGCTTGTAATTCCTCTACGCTCGTGAAGGAGCCACGCTTGAGTAACTTGCGGACCAGAATACTGAGCCAGATTTCAATGTGATTGAGCCATGAACTGTGCTTTGGCGTGTAATGGAATACCATCTGATGCGTGGGATCACTCAAAAATGCTGCTCGGCTGCTCATGGAGGCGAGAATCCCGCTTTCGCCTTTGACGCCCAAATCCGCATCGATGCCACTGCGCTCTGCCACGAAGCGGACCAGCGTTTCGGACTGATGGATGTTGAGGTTGTCACAGACAATATGCCAACGGGCGGCTTGGGGCTCGGTGGCCACCACCGCCTGGATATGGGCCAGAAAATCTGCCTCGGTCCGCGTGGGTCCAGCACAGGGAGCCACCACCTTTCCGGTGACCACATCTCGACTGACAATGAAGGCGCGTGTGCCATGGCGAATATACTCGAATTCGCGTCTCTCCACTTTCCCTGGAGCCAGCGGCAATCCCGGATGCTTACGCTCGAGTGCCTGCACACCAGTCAGTTCATCCGTGCTCATGGTCCGTTCTCCTTGTTTGGCCAGGTCTGGAGCCTGCCGATAGACCTGACAGATTACCCCAATGGTTTCTTCGCGCTGCGGATCAGCCGGCGGGGTCAACCAATAGCGGATCAGATGCGGTTTGAGATCCCTTTTTTTAACACACGAGCGGCATGTCGTGCAGAGATCTTGGGCACAATGCCGCGTCGCATCACTTCGTCGGCAATTTCCTGTCCCGTCCACTGGCTGATCGGACGTTCTTTCGGTTGCTCACAAGCCAGGGCAATGATCTGGCAGGTTTGCTCTGCGGTGATCTCTGAAGGCCTTCCTGGGCGCTGGACATCCGTGAGCCGTTCGCGCACCTCCAGTTCTGAAAGCTCGACTGCCTGCAAACCAATCCAGCGCATCCGCCAACTGCGAACGGTATCCACACTGACGCCCAACGCTCTGGCGCTCTGGCTATTATTCTTGCCTTCTGCTGCTGCCAAGATCATTCGTCCTCGCTGTGCCACTTGCTGGGGGGTACTATGCCGACGCACCAGCGCTTCCAGCTCCTTGTGTTCCTGTTCGCTCAACGTCAACGTTTCCGGTTTGGGGCCACGCATGTTCTCTGTCCTCCTTTGTTCTGCTGGCCCCATTTTACTCCAGATCTATTTCAGCCGCAATGTACTAGAAGGTACAAGCATACCAAGGCGTCCCTTATGTTTAAGCAGATGATGGGCCACTTCAAGGAACAACTTGTATGTATTGAGATCTGCTGCGCCTTGATAGCGGAAAGGAAACTCTTTATCGGCATAGCTCAGGTGTTTCGATCGCCTTCGTCGCCATACATCGTGAAGTTGCTTGCCTTTTTCTCCTTGTTTGAGCGTAATTGCTTCCATATCCGCAACCTTTGGATCACCAAATGGTGAGGCAGCGTGTTTGACCCAGTTGCTCAAGCTTTTGAAATAGGCTTGATGGAGCAACCATTCTCTTTCTACATTTTGATCATATGCAAAAAGGTCTTTCTGCTGGTTAAGTGCCTCCTGCTTCCCATAAGTACGGTAGAGTGGATCGTAGTCGCTAAAGAACTCTTGTGATACAGGTTTAGCAATTTCCCAGGGTGGATTCGCTAGGATCGCATCAAAGCCGTGCTCTGGACGTGCGAAAACATCAGGGAACTCCAACTCCCAATGAAAGAAGTGCAATTCAGATGCCAGTGCATCTACAACATCACATGCTGCATTTGAAGGAGTGTAAAATGTGGAAGGCGTTGGGACAGATTCCAGTTGATCGACAGGCCAGAACCAGGCGGCACACCATTCATCGAAGGCTCGTTTGATTTCCTGATAATCGGCTCGTTGCTGCAAAGCACGGTAATGTTTCTCACGTTCCTGTGCTGCAGAGATGGGCATATTGTGCAACTGTTCTATCTCGGTGGTGATCTCAGTATGTAATCCGTCGGGTGTCAGCTGTCGGTTCTCGCTGAAAAGAAACTGTTGTGGACTGCTAGATTCTATCTGCCCAATCAGTTCGGGCTTGATGACCTCGTTGCGCTCTTTAGCAAGCGCTCGATTCCACTCCTTGGCCTTGTAGTGAACACCATTCGTGTGATTGGTGTCACCTCCATCACGCATCCAGGCCATAATTGGATATTCCAGGAAAGTATCAAACCAAGCACCGATCAAGGAATTGCCTACCTTTATCTTGTGATCAAGGAAGGTGAACGGCAAATCCCGATCCATCGTCTCGATCCACAGACTCATATGCGCCAGCTCTACCGCCAGGGGTGAGAGGTCTACTCCGTAGAGACATCTTTCAACAATGTAACGGCGTAGACGCGCCTTTGTCATCATTTCGAAGCGCTCATTGCCTGGACGCACTGGTATCAATTCTTCTTCCGGCCTTGCCAGGGAAGGTGTGCCAAAGGGAAGCGTGATCACAACGGTGGAAGAGCCATCTTCAGGATGGTCATTGACGCGCCGGTGGTAGAGGAGCGATTGGTAGAGGGCATCAGTCAGATAGTGCAGAGCAGCTACCAGGAATGAGGCTGAACCACAAGATGGGTCACAAATCTTGAGAGCTAAAATTTCTTCAGGGGCCTTGGGTATCTTTGGACCATCATCTGACTGAGTGTACACTAATGGCTCAAGCGTATGCTGCGTAATAGGCACGGCCAGTTGTGGCTTGGTGTAGAACGTACCCGATCCCTTACGGGTGCCACCTCGGCGGATGAGATAAAACTCGCCCTGGTCAAGGACACGCTTGATGAGTATCCGTGCGTGTTTCTCACGTTCCTTTTCATAGAAAAAGAGGTCATCCTTCTGCTTTCCTTTCGGCTTCTTCACCTGCCCACTCACTTCAACGGCGCGCATCGCCCATTCCAGGGCGCGTCGTCTGATTCGATCGGCCTCGGTCAAGGTCGTTGCCTCTTCTTCTTCGTCTTCTGATTCAACAGCCTCTTCCTCCTCCACTTCTGCTCCCTCGGCAACTAGAACCTCTTCATCTTCGGGGTTGTCCGTATTCTGCCCTTCATTCGTTTTCTCACTACTTTCCTCCTCTGCTACCGCGGGGCCTGCGCTTTTCTCTGTACTGAGCTTCTTCAGCAAGTCTTTCAGGTGCTGGTCAGGCATCTCTTCTAGCATCTCGAGTGGCAGTACTGGCTCCTGGCCAAGATTGAGAAAGAGCATCGGCTGGTCCGTGGCGTGCAAATTGAAGTCTAAGAGTCCCTGGTACATCAGGCCGATATATTCTGTGCGCAGTTCGGAGAAATCAACCGGGCCATTGACCCACCTGCTCGTGTGTCCCTGGCGAATCTTGACCTTGCCGTTTTTGAGCATTTCGAGCAGGTGTAGCACTGTGGCGTCTGAGATGCTCACATTCAGGGACTCGATCAGCGCCATCGCTCGCAGTGTGGCATCAGGGCTATCGAACTGGCCTGGTCGGAAGAGCATGCCGCCATACGTATGGACTGGAATGGCAGGTGAGGAGGAACCGAAATAGATCATCGAAAAGAGGCTCAGCAGGCGCACCCAGGCGCTTTGACGTTCCTCCAGTGCATTGCGACCCTCGTGCTGCGCCGCGCGACGTAACTGTTCATAGAGGCCCTCCAGACCGTAGCTGGTGGAATAGGTTGCCAGCGAACGTGGCAAGAGATCACGCGCCTCCGCAAACAGCACGATCACCAGTCGCATGATGATACGTGTCGCAGCCTGGTACAGTGCCTCCAGCACTCGTCGCTCGGACAGTTCAGCGCCTTGAGGTGAGAAACGCACCTTCTCGAGCAGCGCAGGATTGCCGCGTACTGCCTGATTGACCTCGTTCAGCAGGGTCTCTACTGCCTGTCTCACCTGTTCACCCAGGACCGACGAAAGCTCACCCTGGCGTGAGCGCGACGCTTCGGCAGCTTCTAATAGCGGGAAGGTATAGCCGTTACGCGGGTTGATGCCTGTCGGCCCAAGCAGGGTGTAGAAGCCATGTAACTGGCGGCGCAGCTCCTCTTCTGCAAACCAGGCCTCCACGTCCCATTCTGCCCAGGAGTCGTAATCCAGTCCCGCGTAGCACAGGCGAAACTGGCGTCCATTGGTCAGCAAGCCCATCTTGATGTTTTTGGCGCGTAACAATTCTAAGAGCTTACTGTAAGCGGTGCGTCCGTGGCCTTGACCGAGTTGTCTGGTCGGCTCGATCCAGAGAAACAGGGCTGGTTCTTGCTGGGTATTGTCACGGAAGAGGATGCGATGCGGGCGCAGGCGCTCCTGCATCAGCGTCTCGTAGGTCCAGTGTGAGGAAACCGTGTTGCCTTTCTGCCAGCGAGCCGCATCATGGCCGAGGAAAATGTCCAGGACGCCGTCGAGCCAGGCGTAGAGCGGCCGTGAATCTGAGCCTGGCTCATACGCTTGCTCGCGCTGGCTCCAGGCCTCAAAGGCGGTATAGCGCTCACGCAAACGCTGGTAGCTAAACCACTTGGGTACATCAGGGCTACCAGGAAAGACTTCTTCTAAAAGGGCAGGGGCAACCACCAGACCGTTATGGCGTAAATCCGCCCACCATGCGTGGAGGCGTGAAGGGGTCATCACTGGCATTAGGGTTGCTCCTTTCCTGCATCGCCCGCACTCCGTACAATATACTCAACCACCAGTGGCTGGAGATCGACTGTTGCCAGCGCATACCGTTTGGGCAGTACCTGCTCAAGGGTACGCCGTTGTTCGTTGAGCACAAGCGCTTTCATGCGTTCCAGGTAAGTGTGCGCCAGGTCCCACTCTAATTGCTGGAGGCGTTGCTGGTGCTCTTGCTGTATCTCGGTAAAGAGCGCTGGCTGCAAGAGCCGTTTGCGCTGCTTTTGGATCTCCTGTTGCAGCGCCTCCAGATATCTGGGCTGTTTCTGCCGCTCCAGTTCTTGGAGGCGCTCTTGAAAGGTGGCCGTTTCTGCGCGGATCTCTTCCTGCAAGCGCTGTTGCATACGCCGTGTAAACTCCTGGCGATACTGCTCACGCTGTTCAGTAATCAACGAACGTATCTGGCGCTGATGTTCGTGCCATTGGTCGCGCACCATCTCTGTCCATATATGAAGTTCCTGCTGCGCAAGTGGTGTTCGTGGCAGTGATTCGAGACGTGCCCACAGGTCCTGTTCAAGCGGATGAAGGTGATACCCGCGCACCTCAAACGGTGCCTGGATGACCTCCTGGTGGGCGACTTCGCAAAACTCATTCGTTACCTCCAGGAGCAAATGCAGAAGCAAAACTTCTTTGAGTGATGCAGGGAGCATACAGCTCTCCAGCGTCCAGCGGCTCATGCCCTTACTATCCCACATCCGCCTGCGCAGGACACCAATGGCTCGTTGCATCAGAGGATGCCCCAGGCGAATGAGTTCAGCGTCGGTGCGCGGCTTATAAATGCGCCGCCCGTTGTGTTCCTCCTCAAAATAGGCTGGATCGAAAACCAGCTTGGGTAGGCCGACGAGTGAGCCGCTCTGGCGTTCGATGGTCTCCTTCACCAGTTTCTTCCAGGTGGGTGGCACTTTTCTGAAGCGGTAGGCTTTACCCGCTTCGATCTCATATAGCTCTCCTTGTTCATGGGCGACTGCCTGCATCAGCAGATGGGCGACATGCTCTGGTGAGAGGTCGAGCGCCATTGCGGTTTCGGTCAGCCGCTGCATCGCCCGGATGCTTTGCTCCAGGCTCCCTTTATCGCGTGTGCGCAGGTCTTCCGCTTCCTGCGGGTGTTGCTGTGCTGCCTGGATGCACTCCTCTAACGCTTCGTCGGAAAGTGTCCCCTGCGTGAAGTGTTGCAGGATGGCGCTGTCAATAACCTGGCCGACGCTCCCCAGATCGGTGCGTGCCTGGTTCACCTTCTCGACCACCCTGGCCATGAAGAGCAGATCGGCCTCGTCGTCGCTGGTAAAGTGAAAGGCGTAGACATCGCGTTCCTGACCGTGGCGATCCACGCGCCCGTTGCGCTGCTCCAGTCGCATGGGATTCCAGGGGATCTCCAGGTGCACCACGTACCGGCAGGTGACCTGCAAACTAATGCCCTCCGAGACAGTATCGGTACCCACCAGGATGCGTAACGGGTTACGAGGATCATTGAATGCATCCTTGATGCGCTCGCGCTGTTCGCTCGATGCGCCACCGAACAAGCTTTCAACCTGTGGCCGTTCGAGACCAGCGCGGCGCAGGCGTTCCATGAAGTAATCGAGGGTATGCTTGTATTCGGTAAAGAGAATCAGCCGCTCGTCATCGCGCAACATTTTCCCTTGCTTCAAGTTGACTTGAATCCATTGTAGCAAGCGTTCCCACTTGGCATCCAATGGCAAAGGGATGCTGCTGAGCGGCTGCTGCAACGCCTGCGCGCTCCACCCCAGCTGTTCGAGGCAGGTACTGACAGCCTGTCGTTCACTTTTGAGTGGTTCTGCGTAGCGGCGTAGCCACGCGCCAGTCTGTTCGATGGCATCTTCTTCGCGTAAACTGCGCTCCTGGTCGTCGTTCATCGCCATCTCGGCTCGATCAATGGCGTATGCCGTGACCTCGATGTCTCCCTCGTCCAGATTCAGCCCCTCGACATGGCGCCACCACGTACGGGCGAAGGCGTAGGAACTGGAGAGCAGACGCTTGGTGAGCAATTTCAGCAGGAACTCTCCCAGGTGTCGCTCGCCCTTGTTGACGTGTCCCAGCAGTTGTTGCACTCCTTCACGATACCTGCGCAAGGCATCAAAGAGGTGCTTCTCCAGCCCTTGTACCGGAATAGTCAATGCCTCCACGTGCCGGGGAGCAAAGCGTTCCTGCTCCCCCTCTTCGGTCAGTTCTTGCTTGAGGCGACGTACCATCGAAAGATAGACCTGGCGATGATCCTGTTCGTCGAGGGTGGCTTTCTGCTGGAAACGTACCGGGTCCAGGAGTTCTAGTAAGCCAGTGAACGAGACGGTGTAGCCGTTATGCGGGGTCGCGGAGAGAAAGAGGCGATGTTCAAAGTAGGGCGCAATGCGGCGCAGCATCTCGCAACGGTCGCTATCGTCACCGTAGTTCGAGGGCGTCAGGTTATGCACTTCGTCAACCACCAGCATCTGCCAGGGTAAGATGGCTTCAAATCTTCCCGAAAGGCCGTTAGTGGCTGCGACAAAGGAACCCAGCACATCTTTCTGACGCAAGTAATCCATGGAGGTGATGATGCGAGGGTAGGAAGCCCAGGGGTTACTATCCACGCCGAGTTCGCGTTGCAAGCGGAAGGTTTCGTCGCGGTCAACAATGGTACAATCGAGGTGAAACTTCTCGCGCATCTCATCGCGCCACTGCAACTGGAGAGAAGCTGGGCACACAATGAGGACACGGCGAATACGGCGACGTGCATACAATTCAGAAAGGATCAATCCTGCCTCAATGGTTTTTCCCATGCCCACGTCATCAGCCAGCAAGAGCGAAATACGAGGCATCAGCATTGCCTTGAGGACGGGATAGAGTTGATAATCCTCGACCTGGACGGCGCTCTGCCAGGGGGAGATTAAACGCAGTTCCTGTTCGTCCTGCTCTCGTCTGGAGGATAGGCGGTTGATCGCACTCCACTGGTTCGCACGTAGGAACGCATGAAGCAGCGCTGGATCATCTGGGTATTGACCGGGTTCATCAACGCGAGGAATAGCCAGGCTGGCGACAACTCGTGCCCCACGTTCTAGTTCCCAAATCAGGTAATCGCTATCGGGGTGAGACCAGCCATCAATATATTCGACCTGCACCTCGTGGGTGGCTGGCATACTGGGATGAGATCGCTCATCAACGGAACGCACCAGTGCCGGGCGATTGCGCACGATAACGGTTTGTCCAGCTTGCGGGATCGCGATGTTATTGACGACCATATCACTTCCAACTTCCTATTGTCATGCTAGTGTCTCATCCCCAATTTGCTTTCCCATTACGGTTTGGAGACAAGAGCAAAACATATGTGACTGCTGGGTTGTGGGATAAGTATAGCGGGATATGAGGGGCTTTGCAAGAGGAATAGTACAGAAGCTATCTCGTCTGGAATATCATTGAGGATCACTCTACTCGGTACATGTGCCATTGAAAAAGTAGCAATACTTCTTGGGTATGAGCTTTCTGTTCAGATAACTCTTCAGTATAACTCACACTTGCCATGGTTTCCTTTTTGGGTTCAGGCATCGTGTGAGTACGTGAATTGCTACGCTTCCAGTTTTCCGCAAGGCAAAAAGAATAACAGAGGAAAAGGCTGATCATCTCACCGGTTCACCTACGGGTAGAAAGGCAGGTTCTTATCCATGTTAAACAAAATCATGCTCATCGGGAATGTAGGCAAAGACCCCGAGCTGCAAATTACTTCAGACGGCACCCCATTCACGCGCTTCTCATTGGCGGTCAACCGTTCGTACAAATCCTCTAGCGGAGAGAAAGTAGAAGAGACGGAATGGTTCAACATCGTCGTCTGGCGGCAGCTTGCCGAAATCTGCGAACGCTACCTCCATAAAGGCTCCAAAGTGTATATCGAGGGCCGCCTCTCGCAGCGGAAGTATACCGACCGAGAGGGTGTTCAACGGACGAGTGTCGAGGTGATTGCCAGCGACATGGAGATGCTTTCACCCAAACCTGCCTCCAGCAGCGTGCAGGAGGGAGGAGAGAATCATGATCCCTTTCTTCCCGACTTCCCAGAAGACGCTTCCTGAGGAGCCTGAAACAATCAAAGCTTACAGGAGACAGTTGGCACATACCATTCTTACGATGGTTAGAACTAGCAGCTTGTCTCAACCGCTTCTTTGATCCTCAGCTCAAGAAACGAGTTTATAGGGACGGGTAGCATAGAAGTATACCTGCCCCTCGCCCTTTCAAAACCGTGCCAGCCCCTCTCAAGGCACTCGGTTGAAAAACATCATAGAGCATTCCTGTTGTAGTAGCTCCCTCGTAACAGGGGCTTTGCCTTGTCACTACTTAGAAGATCTCCTGTAACGAGCAGGCTTTCTCCATTACCTGCTGAAGTGTCCCTGAAAACACATCGTCACAACAAGCGAAAAGCTGTCTCTCCTTTTCTTTCGGTCGTATTTTGACAATGCCCTATTTGTTACGACAACCAACACTCTGTACTACAGGGAAGGACTGGCGTAGATGGTGCCACCATGCCAGCGGATTGGCTTTCATACTCCTTTTCCGGTCGTTCGTTGGCTTTGAACCACAATAGCCCGTTCGTACAAAAGCAACCCCCTTCATAACATGATACAATAGCGATACAGGAACACTTCGAGATAGTATCAGCAGAAGCGTAGGAAATAGGTGTGATGGAGAGCCAGGTATCAATCGACGATACTCCAAGGGCCAGGAAAGTCTCTATTCAGGACCGATCTGTGCTCGTGGGTGATATCATTGTTGTCAACGGCTACGGGGTCAACCAGGCCGCACTCAAACAACGTTTTGCAGAGGGTAGCTATCAGGAACAGGAGACTCCCCACTTCTTGCTCTTTACCCGTTCTGAAGCGCCGACAACTGTTCTCGTACATTGGTTCTCACCCAATGAGATGAATGCCGAGATCAAGCATTATGTGATGTATGAGTTAAAACCGTTGGGACTGATACACACATCACGGGATTATGGGATGGTACTGGCAGGCCTGATCGGCTCTTTCTTTCCTGATGACACCCGCGCTGCCTGGCACGGGTATGCAGCCAAAACCCTGCAGCGTTTCCTGCTCTTTCTTTCGACATCCCATACTCCTACCCTGCCTGCCGTTGACTTTTATGCCACCATTGGCACATTTGCGACCCAGTATCAACGCGTCTGCGAACTCTGTGTCGGCGAAACCTTCCTGGATGCTGGCTGCGAGTCCGGATTTCTCCCGTTGATCATTGCCGAACGCATCCCGTTTATGAGGCGAGTTGTAGGGGTAGATATCCGCCCTGATATGTTCGCGGTGGTACGTGAACTCGCCGAGGAACAGGGTCTTTCCACTGTCGAGTTCAGGCAAGCGGATTTGCTCGATGACCAGCTCGATCAGCTTGGTCAATTCGACACCGTCACGGCCCTCGCCATGCTTGAACACTTCTCCGAGACCGAAATGTACCGTGTCCTCACCAACCTCTTACAGATTACAGCCCAGCGGCTCATTGTCACGGTTCCTTATGAGCAAGAAGCCGAGACCATCTACGAGCACAAGCAACTGTTTACCCATGAGAAACTCGAAGCAGTCGGTCGATGGTGTCTCCAGACGTTAGATGGCAAAGGCAGAATGTGGTGTGAAGAGTGTGACGGCGGACTGCTACTGGTCGAAAAGCGATGGTAAATCCGATCAAAGAACAGCAAAGGTCTTTCAAACACCCTGTTCGTCTTGCCACGGCATGCTCCCTTACGCGTCGACGGTGATCTGTAACTGTGGAAAGCGTTGATGTACCTCGGTGAGAAATACACGAACGGGCTGATCTTGTGGAAACACCTCGAGCAAGCCTCGCCGAAATGAATCCACGAACTGCTTATTGAGGCCAGGGGCATTGAGTGCCTGTAGGGCCGCTACAGCCCTTTCAGCTATGTCAAGGCTCGCATCCCGATCTCGTTTACAAGCATAAGCCACCATCATAGGGATCAACACAAGGACCTGACGAATCATCCAGTGAGGGGGAAGGTTCTCCAACGCCTCTTCATAATACTGCAGCGCCATCAGGTAATCACCTGCAGCTAATGCGTTTTTCCCTGCCAGTTGTAACCAATGGGCATGGTCAAACTCCTCATTGGGGCTTAACTGTTCAGCATAGACAGCTGAGGCCTCCAGTTGCCGTTGTGACATCGATGCTTCTCCCATGCTCATGGCGTTATCGGCCCAGCAGGCAAGCAAGTGCGCTTTCGAGCGCAGCTGCGCTTCACTCGTGGGATTCCCAAGCACCCGGAGCGCTTCTTCGATCGTCTGGATCGCCTCAGCATGGTGACCGCGAGCTTGATGACCATCCGCCTGGCAAATCAGGTTTTGCGTCACACGCCAGGGATCACCAGCCTGTAATGCTGCGATATACGCGCTATTGTGCGCGGCTAGCGCCTCCTCATACCGTTCTTGAAAGAACAATGTCTTTCCGATGAGATCGTAAATGGCCGAATAGAACAAAGACCGTTCACGTGCATGCAACTGTGCGTGGACGTGTTGTACCAGGGCAAGCTGTGCATGACCGACCGCAAGGACCTGCGCGTTTCCCGTTGTATGGAAGAGTTGCCAGCCGGATGCAATGGTAGCACCCAGCGCCTGGTGGAGTTGGCATTGTTCTTCAACCGAAATGTGTTTACCAGTCGGAATGGGAACGCCGCTGATAACGGCAGCAGCTCCAAGCTGGAGGAATTTGCGTCCCAATGCGCGCCGTGAGATGTTTGGCATAGCTTGTACCCCTTGCAAAATGATGTGGAACGACGAGAGCACCTCTTCGAGTGTCCATCCGTCTTCAAACAACGTCACGAGATCGCTGGCTGCAAGAGCGAGCCACGCGCCACAGTGCTGTTCAAGCGTCGAATGAGGTGTTTCCTGTAGAAGATCAATTGCCTGGCGGGGCGTGAGCTGGGCTGGTAAGAGCTGTTGGATGGGTTCCGAACGAAGAACGGGAAGTCGTTCTGATACAGGGAAAGGCTTCTCTTTCCCCTCTTCCTCGCTCTCCCATGAAGTGATGAAGCCGAGATCCTGAAGCGACTGACCGTACAGGAGACGAAGTTTCTCCTGATAGAACAGACTGGGAAGATGTTCTCCACGTTCCCAACTTCCAATCATCTTGGCATTGATATCACCGCGTTTGCTTTCCTTTGACTCACACAGCTTGTACAACTCGTCTGCAGTACGCTCCAACGTCCAGCCGCGCGCTCTTCGTTGCAGCCGTAAGAGCTGATTTGGTTGTGGTTGCTTCAGGTAAGTGTCCATCCGTTTTGCTCCATCTTTCTCAGGAGTGTACAGCTGTATAATACGCCCGCACGACAAGCGTACCAGATTTTCTCCCGAGAGAAAACCTCACCAAAACCCCATGCACACCTCACGAACATGCCAAAATGAACGTTCTGTTGCTACATATACGCACTTACACACACGATTTCAACGCTTCTCATTGTTATTCTCATGGTTGGATGTATTCCCGGTAACTGCCCCTGTTGGAGATGGTTGTTGTACCTTTGGGCGACCTCGCGAACGGGGTTGAGCAAGAAAGGCAGCGAGTGAATCTTCGTAAATAAGCCAGTCATGTCCTAACTTGACGCCTTCCAGGCGACCGTGCTTCACGAGCCGCTGAATATACCCTCGACTAAAACCAGTGCGCTGACATGCGAGTGCCGTTGAGATGAACACACGATCTCCGCTAATCCCTTGCATAACCTTTACCAAACAATATGATGACATATCCCTACAATAAGCTCGTTCACAGTATAGCATGGTCTTTTCTTGGTCGCCAGACTTGACAAAATGATCGCATATGTATACAATTAACAGCAGAACATAAATGGTCGTATATGTATACAATTATTTTGAAGCATCGAGCCGAGACCCAGGCATATGAAGAGTGCTGGTGAGGTTTTGGTCGGATGTTCGTGGGGTGCTGATGGGGTGCTGGTGAGGTTTTCTTTTGAACAGATGTCGTGTACTATAGAGAGCAAGAAACACCTGCGGCGGTTACCGCAAGTGTTTCAGTGACTCGTCCCGCATGGATGCTGCGACCAGTTGTCCAGACCGCACAGCATCTATGCATCGCCGTCCGAGTCTGTCTGTATTCTAACACAGCAGGCTCGGCTGTCAATCGCTGCCATGCAGTGAAAGGAGCCTGACATGAATAATTCAGTGCCTCTGCGGCACATCTGGTTTGGCTACCCATATGAGATGCCAGCCAGTCTGCTCTCCGATGAACCCACTTACAACGATGATCTATCCAGCTTACAAGCCGATGCGAGTCAGGATGACCAATGCTACGTCCGTTTCATCCGCTCCTTTGGTGATGGCACCTACCAAGTGCGCGTGGCCGCTCGTCCCGACTTCGATCCCAACCGGGAAGGCTACACCCTGCTGCTCACGGAAGCGCACCTCTCCCAGGCACGAGCCTGGAATCCATACGCTGATGTCGCGTAACCCTACGGCGCGGTGAGCAGACGCCTGCGTACCGGCGAGAGGCGCGGTACATAGGCGCGTGCTCAGTGCACAAGGAGCTGGTAGGGGTCCAGATGATAACCCTCACGCTCAAGTGCATGCAGAAAGCACAGGAGAGCTCACGCGAGCTTTCGAGCACATTGGACAACTGAACCTGACGGACGGACGCTGAGGAGAGTCTTGCTCCTCCTATTCGGGGTGCCGATGTATGGTCGCACAAGAGCTTTGCAGCTTAAACCGGGTAGATGGGAAAGAG
>JBKPBA010000505.1:0-5292 GCA_046726675.1 Chloroflexota bacterium | reverse complement strand
CCTGCTTTCCCTTGGGTCACAGCGGTCATCAGGAATGCTGACCCGGTGACGCCAATCGCGATGCCCGCAAGAATGTAAAGCGTGGGCGCGTGCGTGGAGGGATCGAACGTGGGCAAGTGCAAGATCAGCACAGGGATCCATAATGCCCATGGGATTGCATAGGCCAGGACAAAGAAGGAGATCACCGGATGCCGGCGCATAGTCTGTACTAATCCCCCTGAATGATCAAGCACGTTAGAGGACGATGGAGTTGTACTCATGAAAAACCTCCTGTGAGTGGAGCGCACCTGTTTCCCTCGCTCAGGGATCGCATGTGGGAGTCGAAGACCCATCTTATTCGCATTCGTGGCAAGAGACAGTGCAAGCTCTGGATACTACCATGAACATTCTTCAAACATCTGTTTCTTTTGCTACTCGAGAGCTAAGCTGTTCGCATCTGCGCGAACCATGCATTGCTGCAAGTCTAGCTGATGGAGAGCCAAAACACATGTGTAGAACTACCCATTCTCATTACCCATTTGCCAAACGGTGTGAGCCACTTGCACGAAGTCATCTGTATCAAGCAATGGAGACAATGATCCAGCCGAAAACAGTGGAGTCAGGCACCAGCCTCTCGCCTGACTCCACCGACTGTACAGACATACGCCTGATGCAGGCAGTACCCCCTTTAGAGTAAGTGGTGCTCAATGGCGTAGCGGGTGGCGGCGGCTCTAGAGGAAACGCCCAACTTGCTATAGAGGGAAGTGGTGTGGCGGTTGACGGTGCGTGGACTGATCACCAGGTGTTCGGCAATCTGAGCATCTGACCAGCCCTGAGCGAGGAAGCGAAGCACTTCCACCTCGCGGGACGTCAGTTCAGCAGGAAGAGTGGGTGTGTGCAGCTGAGAAGCTGTAGCTGCTCTTGCAGGCAGCGAAGTGGGGAGCATCTCCTTTCCCTGGGCTGCCAGGGCTTGCTCCGGGGTCATGCTCCGTCCCTGAGCCCAGGTGGCAGCAAACAGCTGATCACCTAGCTGCTTCTGAGCCGAGGCCCTCGCTTGTTCGTAGGCAGGGCGGTGCACCGGGAGCATCGGCGCCCCGATAGCTTCACGCACCTGTGCAGCTGCTCCCCACAGTTGAGCGGCCCACCAGCTCTCTGCGACCGTCCCTGCTTCCACTCCTTGGGCAACCACGGTTGCTGCCAACCCCTCCAGGCAAGAGGCGAGCAAGTCCTTGTCGCCTATCGCGCTGGCTTGCCGCAGGCATGCTTCATAGGAGGTACGCGCGGAGGCGTAGTCGCCCTGCACCATGCTCAGCCCCGCCAGGTCGTAGATGCCCAAGGCGATGCCAAATGGATGCTGGAGTTTTGTATGGAGACGCAAGGCCTCCTCCAGGTGGGAGCGCGCTATATCCTGCTCGCCCCGCACGAGCACGAGCAGGCCTATGAGACTGAGCGCGAAGGCGACGTATTGCGTGAATCCGATCTCTCTGGCGAGCGCCAGCGCTTCCTCGGCCAGGGCAAAAGCGTCTTCCGGCTCCGTGTGTGAGAGATACAAGCAGCGCGCCAGGCGCACCAGGGCAACCACTCTTCCTTGCTTGTCACCGCCCATGGTGCCGAGCGCCAACGATTCCTCGGCCAGCGTTCGCGCGGTGGGAAAGTCTGCCTGGTAGAGGGCGACCCTCACCAGACCAGCAAGTGCGTAGGCCGTACCATGCTGGTCTCTCCCCTGTCGGAAGAGCGCGAGCGCCTCCTCATAAGAGGAGCGTGCAGTGGTATAGTTGCTACTCGCCTGCGCCGCACTGCCCAGATGAATCAAGGCCCAGCCCATGCTGCGGGCATCGCCCACCTGCTGGCAGAGGGTCAGGCTCTCGCGGCAGAGGGCCTGGGCCAGTTCAAACTCATCCCACCAGTTGGCCAAGAGGGCGGCTTGATGGAGTGCCCTGCCGCGCACCGCTGTACTCCCCCGGCGTTCTGCCTGTACCCATTCCACCCAGCGATGCCCATCACTGGCGTGTCCCCGCACATACCAGAACCAGGCTAAGGCCGTCCCCAGACGCAAAGCCTGCTCCACCTCCTCGTCTCCCCCGGTCATGGTACGCTGCAACACGGCGCGCAGGTTCTCTTGCTCGCGTTCCAACCGTTCCAGCCACTGTACCTGCTCGGGTCCCATCAGATGCGGCTCAGCTTTCTCTGCCAGGGCAAGATAATAGCGCACATATGCCTGCTGCGCTGGGGCACCCTCCCCGCTGTTTTCCAGGCATTCCAGCCCAAACTCGCGGATCGTCTCCAGCATGAGCAGGCGTGGTTCCCCATCGGGCTGCTCCACCTGGTGCAGTAAGTGGTTCTCCAGCAGCGAACTCACCCCCTCCAGGAGGTTGATCTGCCCAAGATCGGCCACCTGGATCATCGCCTCGACTGCCGAAAGCTCACAGCCACCCGCGAAGATGGCAAGCCAGCGGAAGAGGCGCTGCTCCTGGAGTGGCAAGAGCTGATAGCTCCAGGCGATGGTGGCTCGCATATCTGCCTGGCGCACAGGCACATTGCTCGGCCCACTCGTCAGCACCTCCAGAAGATGCTCCAGGCGGGCGAGGAGGGCCCGAGGCGACAGCAGCCGGATACGTGCGGCGGCCAGTTCAATGGCCAGTGGTAGGCCATCCAGGCGCGTGCAGATCTCGGCAATGGAACCAGCATTCACCTCCGTCAGCGCAAAGTCCGGCTTGATGGCTCGTGCGCGCTCGACGAAGAGGGTGAGCGCGGCGTACTGCGCAAGGGCTTCAGGCCCTGGTAGGTGGTTTAAATCGGGCAGAGGCAGAGGGGAGACAGGAAACTCATGTTCCCCTTGTAGGCGCAACGGAGCTCGGCTGGTTACCAGGATGCTCAGGTGCGGGCAAACAGCGAGCAGGTCCGAAAGCCTCGGCCTGGCCGCGAGCACGTGCTCGAAGTTGTCGAGCAGCAGCAGGAGCGATTGCTCATCAATCGTCGCTTGCAGTTCCTCCAGCAACGAGCGAGTATCGGCATCCCGCAACCCCAGTGCCTGGGCAATCGCCGGAAGTACGAAGTCGGGATCGCTGAGGGCAGCCAGAGGCACAAAGCAGACACCCTCAGCAAAGGCAGGCAGTACGGCCTGGGCCGTGTTGAGGGCGAGATGGGTTTTGCCGACGCCACCCGGGCCCGTGAGAGTCAGCAGGCGCAGTTGGGGCCGTCGCAGGCGCCTCGAGAGCTCGGCGAGTTCCTGCTCACGGCCCAGCAGCGGGGTGAGCGGCACCGGCAGGTGGTATGTTGGTGCCTGGCCAGCGTCAGGGACTGGTCTGGATGGCAGTGCATAGATGTTGTGCTACATCGTCGATGCTCCTCCACGGCCCCTGCTGTCAGCGCGAAGCCGACAGTGCTGGGCCGCAGGAATTCCTCTTAATATCCACGCGATGATTTCAACCGCCTGCTGTAGATCCTGTTTCGCCTCTTGAACCTACTAGGTGGTGTATCTCACGAATCATGCCCTCTGATGTGTGCCAACCGGTGGAGCGGGACGGACTCCGCCATCCGGTAGCCAAAGCGGTGACGCAGGTCGTAGGGACTCACATCAGCGAGTTTGGCCACACACGCATATGTTTTGACGATGTAGCCCCGAGCACGCTCCTCAGGTGAAGAGAGCACAGATTTCGCTTGCCGCTTCATAACACACTCGTGATAGCTCGAAGACCTTAGCAGAAACGCGTTACGAGGGATATCCAGCACATGTGCAGAAAGAAGTCCTACAAAATTGCAGCCCTGATTTCCACAAGGTATAGTAGCATAAATGTATGGCTGTGTCTAGGTGACGCAGCAACGCGGCGTCACAGGTAGATGTAGGACAGCGATTGAACGATTCAATTCGCGACGAACGAGAGCAAGGCGTTTCATGGCTTGATAGTGGTTCAACTCAGTGCCATCACCACCCAATTTTTCCAGTGGTGTTGCCCCGGCTGCAAGTCCAAGACAAGTCCGTCTGGCTGCTGATCTGGGATAACGCCTCCTGGCATGAAAGCCTCCAGGCGCGCACCTGGATTCGTGAGCACAATCAGCAGGTGAGGCAGGACGGAAAAGGGGTGGGCATTCTGCCTTTCTGTTTGCCCACCAAAAGCCCTTGGCTCAATCCCATCGAGCCAAAGTGGCTGCACGGGAAGCGCAACGTGGTTGAGCACGAAGGGGTGCTTATGGCTCAGCAGTTGGCTGTAATTATTCTCGCGAGTCGCGAGAATAATTACAGCCAACTGCTTGAGTCTGCCAGCACAAATGTAGCTGTCGCACGAATATCTTGTGATGATGCCCCAACTAACACTTCAAACTTCCCAGCTTCGGCGACCCACTCGTGCGCCAGGTCATCGTAGTAGGCTAGCGCATTACGCGCAACGCTGAGCGTCACCGTCTTGCACTCGCCAGGCTCAAGATGGACTTTCGCGAAAGCCTTCAGTTCTTTTTCAGGCCGCTGCAGCCGTGCCTGCTCGTCTCGCACGTACAACTGTACCACTTCCTTGCCCGCACGCAGCCCCGTGTTGGTGACATCGACCGAGACCTGCAACGTGTCGTCCGGGTTGATCTCCTGGGCACTCAGCCGCAGTGGACTATAACTGAACGTCGTATAGGAGAGACCAAAGCCAAAGGGGAATAGCGGCGCGATGCGTTTCTTGTCGTAGTAGCGATAGCCGACGAAAAGGCCTTCCCCATAGTAGACCTTGCCGTTTTCTCCCGCAAAGTTGAGGTAGGCAGGGTTATCCTCAAGACGTACTGGGAAGGTCTGGGGCAGTTTCCCAGAGGGAGTGACATCCCCAAAGAGTACATCGGCAATAGCGTTGCCACACTCCTGGCCGGGATACCATGCCTGCACGACCGCTGCTACCTTATCGAGCCAGGGCATGGTGATGGGTGAGCCGGTGTTGAGGACGACGACCGTGCGCGGGTTGGCCGCTGCCACCTGCTCGACCAGTGCATTCTGCATCCCAGGCAGTTCCATATCAGGCCGATCGAAGCCTTCGCTCTGCCACTCACCGCCAAAACCCACACAGACGATGGCGACATCTGAGGCCGCCGCTAGCCGTGCCGCACGCTGGATAGCGGCTGCGGGAACCGATGGCAGGCCCCCAAGGCGAACAGCAGCCAGGAGAGATGCCTCGGACCTGGCAAATTCGAGCGTGAGGAGATACTCGTGCCCGGCCTCCAGGGGAACGACCGCCTGGACCTCCGTACTCCCGAAACCAAAGTATTCTCCACCAGGTGTCTGCTGCGTCCAGTTCTCGATCACCTCGCGTCCGTCGATGGACAAGCGGCTGAGTCCCGCGC
>JBKPBA010000504.1:0-9522 GCA_046726675.1 Chloroflexota bacterium | reverse complement strand
GAACGTATGCAGAGTTGGGAAGAACGGAGGAAATGAGAAAAAGGTTCAATGCCCAGGACACCTCTTCACACGCTCATCTGGTCCCAGGATCACGCTTGGTACGAACTGTTTTCCTTCAGCCAGGTCTTTGTCCCAGGAGATGAAGAAGCATGGCGGGCCTGGCTTGAGGTCCACGATTCCTTCGCCTTCCAGGGACGCCAGGGACGCCTCAATGTTTATAAAGAGGCTCGGCCACGCGGAGGGCAGTACTGGTATGCCTACCACACGACCAGCAAGCGAACACACAAACGCTATCTCGGACGCACGGCAAAGGTCACTTTTGCGCGTTTAGAAGAGGTTGCAGAGATACTCACACGGGGAGAACCGTTCCATCAGACAGAACAGTCGTTTGTCGATACGACCAGGCTTTCTTTCCCCCACCCGGCGCGGGAAGATCGGCAGACACCCGTTCCTCCTGCCCAGGGTCCGGAACAGATGCAGCCAGCCTCCATTCTGCTTCCTAAATTGCGCCCTCCTCGTTTGCCTGCTTTGTGCATCTCGCGCGGGCGCCTGCTTGCGCGTATGGAGGAGGGCTGCCAGGGCAAACTGACCTTTGTGCTTGCCCCCGCAGGATCCGGCAAAACCACCCTGGTACGCCAATGGATTGAGACACAGGGCCAGGGCACGATGGTCTCGTGGTTTTCCCTTGATCCAGAGGACGATGATCCCATACGCTTCTGGCGCTATGTGCTGACTGCCTGCGAGCACTTTGAGGGCAAGCCCGGCCATGATGCACTCCAGCAACTCTCTACCAATCAATCCTTTTTTCCGCTGCTTTTCCTGAAGCAGATTCTCACCGCGTTCCTGAATAATGTTGCTGAGCAAACATCGAGGCTGCTGCTCGTCCTCGACGATTATCATGTCATTACCTCCTCGCTGATCCATGAGTCGCTGGCCTATCTCGTCGATCATCTTCCGTCTACGCTGCACCTGGTCATCCTCAGCAGGAGCGAACCCGCGCTGCCGCTGGCTCGCTGGCGTGGCCGTGGCGACCTTCAGGAGTTTTACGCTGCTGATCTGCGCTTTTCACCGGAGGAAATGGCCGCCTTCTTGCGCCAGGCGTTGCCGGTTCCGCTCCCGAAAGAGCAACTTCAGTCTCTTGAAGCGCGTCTCGAAGGCTGGCCAACCGGCTTGCGTCTCCTGGCGCTGACCCTCCAGGGGAAAAGCGAGCGTCAGGAGATCGAGCAAGTGCTTACCGGGTTCAGCGGCAGTCATCGCTATCTGCTCGACTACTTTGCCCTTGAAGTGCTCTCATCTCTGCCCGAAGCGCGGCGCATCTTCTTGCTACAAACCAGCTTGCTCGGCCGTGTGACGGCCTCGCTTTGCGATGCGGTCACCGGAGAACGGGACAGCGAGCAGACGCTCAGGGAGATGGAGCGCTCCGGCCTCTTCCTGCAAGCGCTGGGAGGCGAGCCGCCCTGGTATCGCTATCATTCCCTCTTTGCCGAGGCGCTCCAGGCACAAGCACGAAAGAGGCTCGGCGAAGAGGAGCTGTGCCTCTGCCTGAGCCGGGCCAGCGCCTGGTATGAGCAACAGGACATGTTCGCAGAGGGGATTGAGGCGGCGCTAGCAGCGGGTGAATGGGAACGGGCGGCAAGCCTGATGGAACGGGTTCTCACCGTCCAGCCCCATCCGGCTATGCAGGAACGCGTGACGCTGCTGCGTTGGGTAGAGATGTTGCCTGAGCAGGTCTTAGAGACCCACCCAACACTATGCATCAACTATGCCGCCGCGCTCCTGTTCACCCTCGATCGCAGTTCTCCGGCCACGATGGCCCTCATTGAGGAGCCACTGAACAGAGCTGAACGAACCTATGAGCGGGAGGAAGCATGGGGCAAGCTGGGTGAAGCGCTCTCCTGTCATGCCGAGGTTGCGCGCTGGCATGGAGACGTCCCCCGGGCACAAAGCCTTGCCCGGCTGGCGCTCACCCTCCCGCTGGAGCCGCCGATGCGCTGGCGCGGTGCCAGCATTCTGACCGTCGCCAGCAGCGAGATGCGGAAAGGTCGGCCGGAGGAGGCTCGACGATTGATTCTAGAGGGGCAGCAACTCTTGGAGACGCTCCCGATCCCTGGCTATAGCGTGCATGGAGCGACCTTGATGCTGGGCGAAATCGGTTGGCAGCAGGGCAGGCTGCACCGGGCGGAACAGTACTACCACCAGTTGCTCGCAAGCGCGCAAGAGAACCCGGTCGATCAGATGGCGGCACGGCTTGGCTTGGCGAAGGTTTCCTACGAGTGGAACCACCTGGAGGAGGCAGAGCAGAGCGTCGCGCAGGTGCTTGAACTGGGGAAAGTTCATCTTGATGAGCTGGGGAAATACTTTGTGGAGGTGGGTTTTCTTTTCCCAGCTTCGCTTCTCCAGGCGCGTTTGTCTCAGGCCCGAGGCAATCTATTGCAAGCGCACCAGGCGTTGCAGAAGTTGCTGGTCTTCGCGCAGGCGCACCAGTTGACCGCTCTCTATCGTGAGGCACTGGCACAACAGATTGAGCTTGCTCTAGTCTCTGGTAGGCTGCCATCGGTCGAGGACTGGCAGGCGATCTCGAGCCCTCCCGATGAAGCGGAGTCTGCCATGCGGCCGGAACAGGAAGCCCTGCTGTGCGCTCGCGTTTTGATCGCGCGAGGCGAGGTCACGGAGGCGCTCCAGCACCTTCGAACCTGGCAAGAGGAGGCGCGTACCTGGAAGCGTCTCCGCAGTGAGCTGGAAATCCAGGTGCTCCTGTCGCTGGCATACGCAGCCAGTTCGCGCCCTGTCCAGGCCAGGCAGGCGCTTAAAGAGGCCCTGATCCTTGCTCAGCCAGAGGGCTTCCAGCGTCTCTTCCTGGAGAAAGGGGAGGAACTGGAAGCCCTCCTGCGTGCCCTGTTCATCGATCTGCGCGAGGAGCCGTGCGTTCGCTTTGCGCGAGACTTGCTACTGGCTTTTGCCAACCTGAAAGGGGAGCAACAGGCAGCCCTTCACGCGAGTTCGGCGCTGTTGTTGGAACCATTGACAGAAGCCGAGCTGCGCGTGCTTGGCCTGCTTGCCAGAGGCCGCACCAACCCGGAGATTGCGGCGACGCAGGTGGTCTCGATCAATACGGTCAAGACGCAAGTGCAGAGCATTTACCGCAAACTGGGCGTCAAGAGCCGCTGGGAAGCGAGTGAGGCCGCGCACCGCCTGGACCTCCTCTAGCGCTTTCTTTTTTTCACCTCTCGCCTGTTAAGAGCGGGGT
This sequence comes from Chloroflexota bacterium, assembly GCA_046726675.1. Lineage (GTDB taxonomy): Bacteria > Chloroflexota > Ktedonobacteria > Ktedonobacterales > Ktedonobacteraceae > DATMNR01. The sequence goes on along the minus strand of JBKPBA010000504.1, from coordinate 6,275 downwards.
GTTCTTTACGTCGTCGGCCCCGCAAGATCACCCGCTCAATCACTCCATAGAAGGATGAGTTCTTCCCCAGAGATGCCATATACTCTATGCAGACCGAGGGACGATCGGATGGAAGTACGATCATCTCTCAATATACTCTTCATGAACAAAGAGTGAAAGGAAAAGAACATGACACAACTCATGTTAAGCGATTTTGTCGAAACAACGTCTAAAAAGTTCAACATTCCAGGCGTTGCCGTTGGGGTGTGGGCGGACGGCACGGAGATCTCTGCCTGCCACGGTGTGACAAGCGTCGATAACGCACTGCCCATTGATCAGGACACGCTCTTTATTATAGCCTCGGTCACCAAGACCTTTACGGCGACCACGCTCATGCGCCTGGTCGCAGAGGGGAAGGTCGAGCTGAACGCGCCGGTACGTCGGTATGTTCCCGAGTTTTGGCTGAAGGACCAGCAGGCCGCGGACAAGATCACGGTGTTGAACCTGCTCAACCACAGCTCCGGGCTCGACTGGAGAGTCAACGCCGACACCGGTGAAGGGGACGATGCCCTGGAGCGCTCTGTGGCGAAGATGGCTGAGATGGAACTGATCGCGCTACCCGGCACCCGGACCTCCTACAGTCAGGCGGGGTACAACCTGCTCGGGCGGATCATCGAGAAAGTCACGGGCCAGACGTTCGAGCAGGCTGTGGCGCAGCTACTCTTCGAGCCGCTGGGGCTATCGCACAGTTTCTTCGCGCGCGATGACATCATGATCCGGCGCTTCGTTGTCGGACACAACCCAGCCGAGGATGGAACACTGTCCATTGCGCGGCCGTGGCGGCATTCACGCGGCGAGAACCCTGGCGGGGGTATCGCAACCTCGGTGGCGGACCTGCTCAGCTTTGCCCGGTTCCATCTTGGTGATGGCCGCGCAGAAAGCGGTACCCGGGTACTCCCCACACACGTGCTGCAGCAGATGAAGCAGCCCACGGCTGAGTTGCGAGCCAGCAACCTCGGCGATGCCATTGGCATCGGCTGGTTCCTGCGCGACGTGGGCGGCGTGCGCACCGTCGGGCACGCCGGGTCAGCCAACGGCCAGTTCGCCGAGCTGCTCACCGTCCCTGAGCGCAACTTCGCGGTCGTGTCGCTGTCCAACGCCAGCCCGGGTGGTATCCCCTTCAATCAGGCAGTCGTCCGCTGGGCGCTGGAGAACTACTTGGGACTCGTCGACCGCGACCCGGAGCCAATCCCATTTGATGCGGCGCGGGCCCAAGAGATTGCCGGTACATACGCGAACGAGATGATGACATTCACCATTGACACGGTTGGGGCCAGGTTCAGGCTTGAGCTTCGGATCAAACCAGAGATCCGTGCGGCAGCCGAGAAAGAACCGCCCCCGGACCCCGAGCCTGCCGATTTCGGCCTACTGCCCGGCAACAAAGACGAGTACATCATCACCAGCGGCGAATTCAAGGGGCATCGCGGCTTCTTCACCCGCGACACGAGTGGCGCGGTCGTAGGAGTTGACCTTGGTGGCCGGTTATTCAGCCGGGTCCAATAGTCTCCAAGTAAGTTATGTAGCTCTGCCCCCCTCCTGGGCCTCCTTTTCCCCGAAAGACGAGGAAAATGGAATCGTGATCCTCTCTTCATACGCTCTCGGGGATCAGGGGGCGCGCGAAGAGAAAAGAGAAAAGAAAGGCGAGAAGTCCATATGAACGCAATACATGGAGGGACAGGGACCCTGGTTGAAAAACGGCCAGTTGTAGAGGAACAGAAAAAAACCGTTGCAGGCAGTCCCCTGAACGTACGCAATTTTACTTTGCTCTTTGGTGGGCAAACAATCTCGGTGATTGGCGATGCGCTCTACATAGTGGCATTGCCGTGGCTGGTCCTGACCTCGGGTGGCGGCGCCCAGGAGCTGGGAATCGTGCTGGCGGCTTAAGGCATTCCCCGCGCGCTGAGCATGCTGGTGGGTGGCTGGCTCTCCGATCGTCTACGCCCGCGAAGGGTGATGCTGATTGCTGACACGATCCGTTTGCTGCTGGTTGGTCTCCTGGCGATGATCGCCATGGGGAGGCATCCCACGCTAGGGCCTCTCTGCGCGATTGCTGTGCCGCTGGGGACCTTTGGTGGCGCCTTCCTGCCCGCCTCACAGGCAATTTTGCCCGAGACGATCTCGCCCGAGGATCTGCAAGCGGGCAACGGGTTGATGCTGGCATCGAGGCAAGGGGTGAATCTGATTGGTTCGGCCATGGCTGGAGAGTTGTGGCTGCGCTCACCGCAGCGGCAGCTCTCGCCATCGACGCGGGAACCTTTCTCGTTTCGGCTGTTTCGCTTGCACTGATGCGCACATCCCCCCGCGCCGGACACGGCACAGGAAAGCAAGAAGCACGTCGAGAGAAGGAAGTCACCAGTGTGCAGGAACAGGCTGAGCAGATCAGCCTCTGGCGGTATCTCGGCACCTCGCGGCTGATTCAGGCGACTCTGCTGATTTTCATACTGATCGGTCTCGTTTCGGGCGGCTGATCGAGGTGGCGTTGCCCACGCTGGTTCACGGCCCCCTGCATGGGAATGCCAGCACCTTTGGCATCATCCTGGTGGCCTGGGGTGCGGATGCATTCGTCGGGGCATTCATCGCGGGAGCGTTGGGCAAACGCAAACACAAAGGGATCATCATGCTTGTTGCGGGTCTGCTCATGGCCCCCATGATCGTGCTTCTGCCCACCTGGGGCATTGCCGGAGCCGTCGGGTGCATGCTGATAGGCGGTATCGCCGGGAGCATCGTCAATGTCGTCCTGTTCACCGCGATCCAACGGGCCATCCCGAGCCACCTGATGGGGCGCGTCATGGGTCTGCTGCTCTTCGGCTCATTCGGAGTCTATCCGCTCTCGGTAACCCTGGCGGGGGTGCTCTCCACCCAATTGGGCCCGGCGAGCTTTTTTCCGGTTGGTGGGCTCCTTCTGGCCCTGGCAATGCTGTTGGGCATGACCCAACGAGCGTTGCGAGAGATCTAGCAAGCGTTCTCATCCCCTCGTGTTGCAGTTCCTCAACGTGATGAGTGCCTCGAGCTGCAACACGAGGGGATGACCATCACACCAGAACAACTCGCCCATCTCTCTCCTATGGATTGGGAGCATACTCACCTGACTGGGGATTCTATTTGGGATTTGACGGTGAAAAGCCCATACGCTCGGCAGGCTTAGCGTACACTCTTCCAGGCTGCTTCTCTGCTTTCGGGCTTAGCGTTGTAAATTGCTCCCGCGGGCCTAATAGGCCATAATTGTGGAGATTCCGCCAGGATAATTGTTTAGGCTAATATAAAAGAGGCTCTCACTCGCATTTGGGGAACAGTGCTCGCTTACTGCTTTGATTGATGCTCAGTGATATACTTCCTGGAAAAGATGCAAGCAAGGTGCTCCCACTTTTCAGGAGGATGATGGTGATGGAAAGGTCCCCGTTTCTGCCCTTACCCGAAGGGATGGTCATTGGTCAGGTTGAGATAACCTCAACGCAGCTCACGGTAGAAGTGATCTCCACGCAGCCTTGCGCCCGCTGTCCTGGGTGTGGAAACTCCTCAGATGCTATCCACTGCCAGTATCAGCGAACGGTTCTTGACGTTCCCTGCGGGGGTCGTAAGGTGGCGCTGCGGCTCAAGGTGCGCAAGTTTTTTTGTCGGACTCCTACCTGTCCCCGCAAGGTCTTTGTCGAACGTCTTCCAGAGTTGGTCCGGCCCTGGGCCAGAGTCAGCAACCGCCTTCTGGAGGAGCTCAAAGCCATTGGGCTGGCCGCCTCTGCCGAAGTGAGTGAGCGTCTGGCTCCCCGACTGGGAATGAAGGTGAAGGCATCAACGCTGCTGCGCTATCTGCGCAGCATCCCAGACCCTCCCAAGGCGGATGTGACCGCCTTAGGAATTGATGACTTTGCGCTGAGACGGGCAGACTCCTACGGAACGATTCTTATCAATCTTGAGACGAGACGGCCACTCGATCTCTTGCCCGACCGCGAGGCTTCGGCCGTCAAGCCCTGGCTGGCTAGTCATCGAGAAATTCAGGTGGTCAGTCGGGATCGGGCCAGCGCCTTTGCCGATGCCGTGAGTCAGGTCTTGCCTCATGCCACAAAGGCGCGCCGATCGCTATCACCTCGTGCAAAATCTGCGCGAACATCTGCAGCGCCTCCTGGATCACAAACGTTCCTGTTTGCCGTTGGTCGAGGAGACGGCGCTGACAAGTTCGCAGACGAGTGTCAAAGAGAAAGCAGATTCGCCCGCCGATCTGGCTCTGGGGGAGAACTCTGATCCGGCTCCAGGTTTGCTTCCATCAGAACAGCAAGGGGGACCAACCTGCGCGGAGGCAGTTCTCTCTTGCTTGACCTATGCCGAACGCAAAAAGAAGATCAGCCGGGACAAGCGTGTCTCGCGCTATGAGGAAGTGATGGTCCTCCACCGAGAAGGCTTGGGATACCGCGCCATTGCTCGCCAGCTTCGGATCAGTAGGAACACTGTGCGGCGCTACATCTCCTCGCCTGGCTTTCCCGAACGAGCAGAAGGCGTCTTTCGGCGTGCGAAAGGCGCGAGCAAGCTGGATCCGTATCTGCCGTATCTGCGTGAGCAATGGGACGCCGGTATCCACAACTGTTCACGCCTCTTTGAGCTCGCCAAAGAGCGCGGCTATACAGGATGTCAATCGGGGCTGCGCAAGAGACTTTCTGAGTGGAGAGCACAGTTGCCACCCCGGCGGTGGCGGGGGAATCCACCCAAACCGCGTCTCTTCGGGGCATTTGGCCAGCGCCGTCTTTCCTCGCGAGCAGCGTCCTTTCTGATGATTGGACCACCAGAGAAGTTGACCGCCAAGCAACACCAACAGGTTGAGTCCATCTGCCAGGCAAGTTCGGAACTGCACACCGTCTATCTCTTGAGTCAGGAATGTGTGGCCATGCTCAAAGAGCGCAAGGCAGAGGCACTCGATGCGTGGCTCAAGCGAGCGAAAGAGAGTCATGTCGCCGAACTCAAGAGTTTTATCAATGGCATCTATCGGGATTATGCCGCCGTGTACGCCGCTTGCTCTCGGCCACAGAGTAATGGCATCACCGAGGGACATGTCAACCGGCTCAAATTCCTGAAGAGACAGATGTTTGGCCGAGCTCATCTTGATCTCTTACGGGTGAAAGTGCTTCATGCCGTCTAACAGATACCCCTCGTCTCCCCAAGTCTCCGAAAAACGGAGCCAACTTAGGCGCTTGGTTCATCAAGAACAGCTATCGGTCGTCTTACAGAGTCGAGACCACGGTCGGGGTTCCAACTCGTCAGGTCGAGTATCCCATTCTGCCAGGCGAGGAAGGCGGCCTCCTGGATGTCGAGGGCAAAGAAATGCCAGCCGTCCGGTGGTCGCCATCCACTTGTAGCCTCAATCGCACTGGCAGTCGCCTCTCGCAGCTCTGGGTCCTGGATTTCGATGACCCGCCCCCGCAGCTTGAACTCTCTATCGGGATCATCCGGATGCGTAATGGGCGAGTTCACGAGAATGCGCGGATCGCGGTGGAGGTCGCGGGCTTTCAGCGTGCCAGGGATCATGACCAGCATCAGATGACCACAGACAATGCGGACCTCGACCGGGCTAATCCGTGGCGTGCCATCGCGACGGATCGTTCCCACCAGCACGAAGCGAAAATGTTCGATGAGCTCACGTCCCTGTGCGGCAAGCATCGGTGCCGCGGCCTCAAAGTTGGCCCACGAGAACATAGCCTACTCCAAGTTGATGGATGCACGCACAAAAAGAAAACCATCTTCAGCGTATCGCATTTTTGGACGAAGAGCAAGTTGGTGACGCAGCTTCTCGTTTCCCCTCAGAGGAAAACTTTGCTTGGGAACGATGAGTTGGTTTGATCGCTCTCCTCTCGATCAAGCGAGCACTGTTCCCCAAATGCGAGTGAGAGCCCGAAAAGTGTACCACCTCTCATTTCATGGTAATGTTGAGATAGAGTGTCCTCGTGGGTGAAAAGAGAGCAGTCCATGATAAGCGAAGATGCACGCGAACGTATGCGTAGAGCCTACTACCTGGAAAAAAAGACGCTCCGGCAAATCGCGCGGGAAGAGGGATATTCTCGCGTGACCATTCAACGAGCCATTTCTGATGCCGCCCCGCGAACGTACACCATGACGAAACCCCGTCCTGCTATTGTGCTTGGAGCGTATCAACTCCGTGTTGAAGAACTCATGGCAGAGAACGAGCAGCTCCCGAGAAAGCAACGCTACACGTCCCACAAAATGTATGAAATCCTCAAAGCAGAGGGATATAC
>JBKPBA010000503.1:0-6566 GCA_046726675.1 Chloroflexota bacterium | reverse complement strand
ATGGTGAACGGATCCTTTTGCATAGGAGTGCGATAGAAGCCGTGTTGGGGAGCAAGCGGTGAAAGGATCACGGGTTCGCCTGCTACGAGAGCGCTGGCGCGAGCAATCTGGATCGCCTGCTTCGCTACCCGTTCCGCTTCGGCATCATCCATATTGGCGCTGCTGGCAAAGCCCCAGGCGCCATCAACAATTACACGCACATTAAAACCGCTACTTGTCCCGCTCGAGATACCTTCTACGCGACCATTTTTTACGTCGATACCTTCTGTGGTACGTTCCATGACGCGCACATCCACGTAGCTGGCACCAAGCTGCTGGGCGATATTCAACGCCCTGTTCGCAAGATCACGCATATATTGTTTCTTTCCGTTCTCTCGTGCTGATAGAAATGAATAAACACTTTCCCCGCTCCAAGTCATCCTGAGTTGGAGCAGGTAATTTGTATTCGTTGGGTTCTATTGTACGTGCTTTATGGCGGGGTGTCTAGAGTATCATGCCACTTTCGCCATGAAGGTGAGTGTAACGACAACCTTATTTTGCGCAATTGCGATGTTGGCCAGATTGGGCGGCCGGATCCCGAAGTCCGTCATGTAAATGGTACTGTTTGCCGTTCCCGTTACCGTATTGCCCACGACTTTTCCTTGTACATCAAAAACCTCTTTATTGGTTTTACCGTGCATCGTCAGATTGCCGATTAGTTGAAAATGAACCGTTTGCCCGTCAGTATAGCTTGATGGTAAGCCTTGCGTGCTGACAGAGACGAACGTGGCATTTGGATAGGTCTCCGTTCGCAGGGAGTTGTGTTTGATGAAATCATCGCGCCTTTGTGCATCCGATTGCAACGTACTCAAGTCGACTGTAATGTTCATTGCAGAGACAAGCGGCGACGTGCCGGTTCGTATCTTGAAGCTCCCTTGCACTGAGTGCGTGGTGCCAATAGCATCATTATTCGGTTTATTTTGGAAGATCAGGTTTTCGTACACACTATAGGATGCTGTGGTCTGTGCAGGCACAATCTGAAAGGTCTGCAGGCCGGTTGATGGAATAGGCGTTCCGGTAGCCGTAACGGCCCCTGGCGCGATATGCGACTCGGATTGGGTGACAGCGCTGGCAAAGTGCGATGTGTATAGCATACCAGCAACAATAATGACGAGGACTACGCCGGTTGCAGCTAGCAGGATGTTACGTTTTTTCATAATTCCCTCCATATAACTATTTTGTTACTCTGTATAAAATGTCTGTTTCGGCAGTGATGTTATGCGTACTGATTCCTCCTCTCTATCATCTGAAAGCGTCTCGTACGCCAGGGGCAAAGTTAGTGTTACCATTGTGCCCTGCTCGGGAGTGCTAGAAAAGGAGAGAGAACCACCGTGAGTTACCGCGATGCGCCGTGCAATGGAAAGCCCGAGGCCCGTGCCTCCTGCCTCACGTGAGCGGGCCTTATCCACACGGTAAAAGCGTTCGCCCAGGTGCGGCAGGTGTTCGGCATCAATGCCGACCCCGTCGTCATATACCTCTAGAAGCGCTTGTTCATCTTTCGCCTCTGTGCGCACTACAACATGACCTCCCGAATGATTGTATTTAATAGCATTGTCGAGCAGTACCAGCACAGCTTGTTCCAGTAGCAGCGGATCCCCAATCACGTAGGGTGTACCAAAGTTCTCCATCTGAAGCGTGATGCCGCTCTGTTCTACTAGAGCTTGCACCCTTCGTGCTCCCCTCTGAGCCAGCTCAACAAGGTTTACCACTTCATGTTCCTGATGGAGAGAAGTGTTGTCGAGGCGGGCAAGTGTCAGCAAGCTGTTTGAGAGACGCGCCATGCGGTTCGCTTCGATAACGATATCTTCTAATAGCGCAGCATCCTCTGTCTCCAGACGCTCACGACCTCGCAACAGGACCTCGGCATCCGCATGCAGGAGCGTCAGAGGCGTGCGAAGTTCGTGAGAGGCGTCGGCGATAAAACGCTGCTGGTTGGCCCAGGCAAGTCGCGCCGGGGCCAGAGCGCGGTTGGCCAGGAACAGGCCACCCAGCCCCGCTCCTAGCAATGCCACTCCTCCGATGCTCAGTAGAAGCGTCAGCAGCAAGGAGAGCGCGGATTCCTGGGGCTGGACAGATTCGCCAATCAGCACCACGCCGGCATTTCCGCTCCCTGTCTGGTTAGGCACTACCAGCGCATAGCGATAGATTTGTCCAGTCGTGCCTCTTGCATCGACGATATCATGCGCTGGCTGACCTGTTTGTAAAGCCGTCTTCACCAACGTATTCGTTAGAAAAGCGGATGGGAGTCCTGTGGTATCTTGACCTGACAGCAAATTGCCTTTCTGGTCAAAGCATGCGACCTGCTCGGGCCTCTGGAAACCCTGACCGGGGGGCGCGCCGAATTGACCTTGTTGGCCCAGCGCCGGGCAGGCGCGACCCGCAGAGTCCGTAAACCATTCACTCTGATGCACAAGAGCATGCATAGCTGCATCTGACTCGATAGGTGTAAGCAGGAAATACTGGGTTCCAAAGTAAAGTGCTACGCCAAACAGTACCAGGGCCACGCCCAGAACACCGCAGTACCAGAGCGTCAGGCGAATGCGCAAGCCCTGAAACATGGCTGCCCCTGCCTCCTGTGAGAGACTGCCCTTGCCACGATGCACTATTGACCAGGCGTGACTTCTCCAGCTCATGCTGTTGCTCCTTCTTGCTGTGCTACGGTTTGAAATCCATCCCGCCAACGACACTGCGTGTCTATTACTTCGTAATCAGGCGGGATGATTGGAAGCTTCGATCTTGTAGCCCACACCGCGCACGGTCTTTATTATTGGATGTGCGAAGCCCTGGTCAACCTTATCACGCAGGTAGTGGATGTAAATATCCACGACATTAGAGAGCGCATCCAGGTCGTAGCGCCAGACCGCGTCAACGATTTGCGTACGCGTGAGCACTCTCCCAGGATGGCGCATTAAGTATTCAAGGAGGGCAAACTCCTTGGCTGTTAACTCGATGATATGACCGTCCCTGCGCGCTTCGTGCCTCACCAGATCGAGCGTCAGGTCTCCAACACTGAGCTGGAGGGTCTCATCAAAACGACGATCGCGGCGGCGCAACAGGGCATTTACACGTGCCAGAAGTTCCTCCATAGCGAAGGGCTTGGTGAGGTAGTCGTCAGCGCCAACATTGAGACCCGTCACACGATCCTCTACCGCTCCACGCGCGGTGAGCATCAGCACAGGTGTCATAATATGTTCAGCACGCATCTGGCGGCAGACCTCAATCCCGTCAATACCAGGCAACATCAGATCGAGGATCACAGCATCATAGGTATCGCTCAAGGCCAGGTCAAGTCCTGCGTGCCCATCGTGCGCCAGGTCTACGGTGTGCCGCTCTTCCAGCAAGACACGGCGCAGCAGATACGCCAGGCGTTGTTCATCTTCCACTACTAGAATATGCATAACTCTTTTCCTTCTTATTCAGATTGTATGCTTATATTTTCCTCGATTAGGAGCATTCTCTCTTTATACATAAGCATAGCTGTGTTTAATTGAAACTGTATTGGAGAGAGATGTGAAAATTCTCATGTAATTATGATGGCATGAGCTACTTTATCATCCTCCATGTGGCAAATACTTCTCTTTTTTCGCGTTTACGCTATGCAAAGCGTTCAGGGCGAAATATACATGAGAAAATCCCCATCTTGCTCCAATGTTCTTCCCATCCGAGGCTGCTACGCTAGCAATCGTGAAGCATCAGGGCATCATAAATTTTTGAAAGGACATGTATAGTTATGATTGACACACCCGTAACCACGATAGAAAGCCCGTCAGTTGTTCTGGCGACACAGAGCAAAAACGACTGGCCACCGCTCTGGCGGAGACTTGCGCTGGCCGTTGTCATGCTCATCTCAATCTTTATGAACTTTTACCAACTGGGTCAGAACGGCTTTGGCAACCTTTACGAGGCACAGGTCAACCACCGCAGGGTGTAGGGAGTGGCAATGGCGGCGGTGGCAGCAGTGGTATGTTTAATACCGGCAATCCAGGTCTGCTGAGGCTCTTCAACGAGCCATTGGGTGGGCAAATCGTGTGGCTATTGCCGATGGCACTCCTGGGAATGCTTGCTCTGGCCTGGCAGCGCCGACCGCGCTTCCGGCAGGATGGGCAGCAACAATCGCTGATCTTGTGGGGCACCTGGCTGCTGACTATGGCCGTCTTCTTCAGTGTGGCGACCTTTTTCCACCAGTACTACTTGTCAACGTTTGCCCCGGCCATCTGTGCTCTCTTCGGTATCGGTGTCGTTGTGATGTGGCAGGATTACCGGCGCGCAGGTTGGCGCGGCTGGCTGCTGCCGCTGGCGTTACTGCTGACTGCCCTTGAGCAGATTCATATTATCATGAGCGATCCGTCATGGGGAACGTGGCTGATCCCGCTAATTGCGATCCCCTGCGTCATCGCGGCAGTAATCCTGTTCGCGGCTCGCCTGATCCCACGTTTCCGGCTTCATGCGCGCATCCTTGCACCAGTGCTCTGTGTCGCTCTTCTGGCACTTATGCTTACATCGGCGGTGTGGTCGACGATCCCTGTGCTGGCGGCTGAAACGGCAAGCTTGCCGGTCGCCGGCGCTAGTGGACAATCCACCTTTGGCCAGGGAGGAATGGGCACCGTTGATACAGCACTGATCAGCTACCTGGAAGCACACAAGGGCAGTGCGAAGTACCTGGTTGCAGTTGCAAGCTCGAACGAGGCGGATTCCATCATCCTGGAGACCAATCAGCCCGTCATGGCTCTGGGCGGCTTCTCCGGTAGCGATCCCATCTTAACGACTACTCAGCTTGCTGCGCTGGTCAAGAGTGGAACAGTGCGCTACTTCTTGCTCAACGGCTCAAGTAGCGGTGGTCCTGGAGGCAGCAGCCAGAGCGCGCTGATCACCTGGATTAAGCAGCACGCCAAGGTAGTCTCTTCGAGCCAATGGCAATCCACCTCAACGAGTAGCAGTTCTGCTGGATTCGGTGGCGCTGAGCAGTTGTACGAAATCACGTCAGCGTCGTGAACGACGGGATAGCCAGGATACATTGGAATGGGATCTGAGAAATCTCATTCTATTCCAATGGATATCACATCGTACCACCTTATACTGAGGGTGCGGTGGTTTGTCCACCGCACCTACTCATTCTTAAGGAAAGGAGGTATACCAATGGAAGACTATGAAGAGATGACTTCGCCCCGACTAGACAAATCACCTGCTCCTCGTTGGCGAGGGCGCAGATGGCTCCTGATTGGAGGCCTGGCATTAGCCTTCATGCTTGCTCTGGGCACAGGTGTGCTTCTAGGTTCGTCGACCAGTACTACTCAGGCCGCAGCCCTTACGGCTGGAAGCATCAGTAGTTCCCAGTCACCGGCTGTCACGCAGGGAGGCGCTGGCAGCTCCCAGTCGCTGACATTCGCACAGGGAGGCGCCAATTACGCTCAGCCAATGGCTGGAGGGCCTGGAGCGCGTGGAGCGCAGGGCCAGTGCGAGACATTGACTGTGTCAAGCGTGAATGGCAATACGATCGTAGCCAAAGCGTCGAATGGCAGTTCGGTCACGATTCATACTACAGCAAGTACCCGCTACACCGAGGCTGGTAAGGCTGTCACCGCGAGCGCTATCAAGGCTGGCATTCGGATTCACGTTATGGGAACGCACAATAGCGATGGGAGCATCACTGCCACCAGTATTGATATCGGTTGATAGTGAACTGCTGCATAGAGGCAACCAGATCACTGCGATCAGCGGTTGCTGACTTGCAGCATTCAACCCTGACGAGTCCAGGGTAACACTGGATTCGCCAGGGATCAGCATTCTAATGCCCTAAATGGAATCAGTTCCTTGCGTACGAACTTTGAGCAGGAACGAAGCCTGCCTCCTAAGCAAATATGAGAAAATTCTCATTTTTTCTCAATATTCTTCTCATCTTTCCCTGTTATCCTAAATTACTGCAAGTTAGTCGTATTGGGATCCCTTTCGTTCTTGAAAAGAAGAAAGATCCAGACAATAACTGGTATAGCTACTATCTCAACATTCAGCGCGGCAGTACATGCTCATCATTTTGTCGAAAACGAAAAAGGAGATTACAGCAATGAGTCAAGCGTCACTACACCGAACGATTTCACACATTGGTCCACTCCAAGTTGCAATCATCATTCTAGCAGTGGCAACTGCCCTGGTACATCTCGATCGTGGCCTTATGATGTCTCTATTCGCACCCCATTTCGCAGGTGGACCTGGACCCTCGGCAGGCCATTTCACAGGTGGCCATCCACCTTCAACAGGGCATTTCGCTGGTGGTCCATCTTCATCAGGCACTTCGATTCTGAGAATGCTTCCGCTAACGCAATTATTCTTTCTGAACTTCCTGGGTTATATTGTGCTCGTTACAGCGCTCTATTTGCCACTCCTGAGGCGGTATCAGCGGATTATTCGTTGGTTACTGATCGCGTACACAGCCACGACCATTCTCGCATGGTTCCTAATCACCAATGCGAGTCCCAACCTTCTTGCCTATATTGATAAGCCAATCGAAGTGGCTCTCATTATCCTTCTAC
>JBKPBA010000502.1:0-10430 GCA_046726675.1 Chloroflexota bacterium | reverse complement strand
GGTCAATATACAAAGTGGCTTTACGTGACCACAGATGCTCGGCATCAATGTCATTGATGCAGCCAGTAGAGCGGCTTCACTCCCGCTTTCTAGCGTGGCAAACCTTTCTGGCGCAAACGGCAAATGATTCTGGCACTCCGCACGCATATCTGCTTGAGTCGGCTTCTAGCCTTGATTTTCTCCTCTTGCTTCAATTTCGGCGAGACACATATCCTGACCGCGAGTCCCATACACCTTTGCGGCACCGCTCTTCAGCATATGCTTCACATCTCAAGTGGACTGGTAGGTCAGGATATGCGTCATTTGGACAAGATAGAGGTTTTTGGACTGGTTTGGTTGTGCATGAACCAATATTCTGGCACGTTTCTGCCGGTAAGCGATGGCGTGTGCCTTTTGGGAGCCACTCTTCGCAGTATCTGTTGCCATAGAAAATGGCGCAAGACGAAAAAGAGCCACGGTCTCAGACTTCACCAGCAGACAGTGTGAGGGCGTCGGTTAGGGCCGATGCCCGCAGGCCGTGAACATGATGGGGGCGCTGATGGTGAAATCCGGATCATCCAGCAGGGTGAGCCCCTGCGCGATCTCCTCGTGCGTGATGAGCCCGGCGCCCGCGGCCTCCTCTCGAATCTGCTCGAAATTCGCCCCAGTCAGCCGCGCCCCTGTTGACTTCCCTTGCCAGACAGCCACGTAGCTCTCCATGCCCAGGTTGACGAGGCCCTGCGCCCGCAGACGCCCATACAAGCTCCGGCTCCAGGTCAAGGCCAGTTCCCCACTGCGTGCGACCATGAGGCGGCCTTGGGCCGCCTGCATCTTCCGATAGAGCGCAGCCGCTGCCGCATCGGTCGTCGGATAGCTGGGGTCGAGCAAGGTCGCATCGAAATCCTCCACGATCAGCCAGCCCCCCGGCTTCAAAGCCGTGACCATCCGCTCGAGTGCCACCTCGCGTGCGGGCACGTGAATGAGCACCAGGCGGGCGTGAATCAGATCAAAGGTCTGTGCGGGCAGGGGATCGGTGCCAATGTCGTGGCGCTGGATCTCAATCGTGGGTTGGTTCAGTGTGGCGAGCACTGTGAGAAAGCGCGGATCGATATCGGTGACTAGCACCTGGCCGGCTTGCCCGCAGCGCTCTGCCAGCCATGCCGCAATCGACCCCCCACCCCCGCCGATTTCCCAGCACTGCCACCCCGGGCCGATGCCAGTGGCCTCCAGGTGGCGGATGGTCCAGGGGTTGTAGAGCGTCTCCAGGCTGCGAAAACGCTGGCCGGTAGGCTGTCCGGCATTCTCAAAAAGGTAGGTGCTCATAGTTCACTCCTTGTCGCTGCGCGCGGCGTGCGTGCGTCTGTCTGCATCGGTTTGGTTCTTTCCCAATGATACCTGCAGATCAGCCCACTCGCGCCCTGGAAAACCAGCATATTTCGCGCCTGCGACCCCAAATTTTGCTTCTGGGAGAGACCCTACCCTAATAATTGGTGTTTTTGGAAATTTCCTCAACGAGTTTGTAGGCGCGTTCCTCTTACCTCCATTGCTCAGGGGTGTCATGGACCTCTTCAGACTGGTTTGCTGCAAAGATGGCTCGGACCTGCTCGGGATCGGGGGGACCACCTGCCGCCAATAGTGCCCCCATGTCCTTCACGATGCGCAGACCCTGTGCTGGCCAGATCAGCACCAGCATCTTCGCGGGTCCCGGTCCAGGATTGCGGAAGCCGTGGACCACCCCACGGGGAATGAAGACAAAGGTGCCCACCGGGCCGCGCACGAGGCGCTCCTCCACCAGAAACTCCATCTCCCCATCCAATACGTAAAACGCTTCGACTGCCTCCCAATGACGGTGGGGCTGTGCGGCAAGCACTCCCGGCTCAGGCATCGTTTCAAAGATGGCCACATCCTGTGTGTTCTCTTCGTCGACCTTGGTGATCATGGTCCGGCGTCCAAAGGGGAAGGTTCTGCCTTCCCCGGGTCCTAACACCATCGGCTCGTGTGCTGTTTGCATCGTTGCTCCTTTCGAAAATTGGTCTTGTGCCATCCAATGAGAGCAGTTCAGCCCAGCTCCCGCGGATGCTTCTCCCTCATCCGTCTCGCCCCGGGAGCGTCACGCCAGCTTCTGGCTCACCACAGGCTGGGCATCCAGGGCTGCGATGAAGTAGGCGGAGTCGGAGACCCATCCGAATCCAATCTGCAGGACCAAGAGTGAGGCGTCGTGGTTGCTTCGCGGCAGTCCCTGTCCAATCGGCTCGCCCGCGCAATCGGCCAGGAGCACGCACCGGAAATCTCGTTCCATGGCGTCCCGCATCGTCGATTCGACGCAGACGCTGGTGGTACAGCCAGTGAAGACCAGGTACTGTATTTCCAGCCCGCGCAGGATCAGCTCCAGGTCTGTACCATAGAACCCGCTGTAGCGGTGTTTGGAGACGACAATATCCCCTGGCTCCGGCTCGAGCTCGCACACCATCTGCGTGTTCCAGGTATCCCGAATCATGATCTGGCCCTCGGTGCCATCGGGCGTGGTGACTCTTTCGCCAACGCCACCCCGTGTCAGGTTGAGCCAGATTTTCGAGTCGACGGGACCAGCATCGGAGAGGTCAGGGCGGTATTCACTTTTGAGGTAGACGACCTTCACGCCCGACGTGCGTGCGGCGGCCAGCACTCGCGCCGTCGGGACGATGGCCTGGCGTATGGAGGAAATGTCTACCCCGGCGCGGTGGAACAGGCCGCCCTCGGCCCCGAAGTCGTTCTGCATATCGACCACGATGACGGCCGTGCGAGCGAGGTCAATGGTGGTCGGCTCCGGCTTCGCCTCAATCACAGCTTTGGTGTTCATTGATGCCATCTCAGCCTCCTTTGGTCGCAGTGCGACCGGACTTCAATCTTCGAGGCTTCTCCCCGAGAACTACGATTCGCGCGATGCGCGTGCAAGAAACCGATCAGCGATACTTGCCAGACAGGTTTACCACAGGTTGTTCAGACTATTTGCGGAGCTTCAACCAGCTTCCTTTCTCCATATTACCTCGAGATCAGTTGGCTCGCATCCAGGAAAACCAGAGTATTTCGCGTCCGCAACCCCAATCTTTTGCGTCTGGGAGCGATCCTACCCTAATAATTCGGTCTACGAGCAAAAATAAGGGAGGCAGAGTTTGTTCCTCTCTGTCTCCCTGGACATGGACTGTACCGCCTGCACTCACCGATTGTGACTAGTGTTTCTGTTTGGTGACCTCCACGTCTTGCGGTGCCTGGGCAAGCCCCTTATCGACTGCCCAGGCGGCAATCTGGGCACGCGACGAAAACCCGAGCTTGGTGAAGATATGGCTGATATGGGCCTCCACGGTGCTAATCCCGACGATCAGTTCGTCGGCAATGGCGCGATTGGATTTGCCCTGGGCCACCAGGCGTGCCACCTCGCGCTCACGTGAGGTCAGTCCGCCGAATTGCTGCTGCAGCGCACGCCGTGGCGAAAGCGGTGGGGATGGTGGGGACGAAAAGGCGTCAGGTGGTAGAGTGGACGAAGCATCCTCCTGGTTTGCCTCTCTTGACGAAGCCTCGGTCGGGAGTTCGTCTTTCGTCTCTAAAGCCTGGACAATGGCCCGCTCCAGTGGCATCGCACGCCCTTGGGCCAATGCCTCCACAAACGTCGCCTGGTCCAGGTGGGCGCGGATGCCCGCGACGGTCCGGTCATAGTCAGCGCGACGCAGAGGCGAAAGCCGGATGCCGCTCACCTCGCGCAACGCCTCCACCGCCCCCAGCAGGCGCACCGCACGCTCCGGTTGGCCGAGCAGGCTGGCTACTTCCGCCAACCCTGCCAGGTCCTCGACGATCCCATCCTTGTTGCCCTGTTCCCGATTGAGTGCGAGGCTCTGCTGATAGAGCGCTGCGGACTGCGGATAGTCGCCCACGCGCAGGGCGACGGTTCCCAGATGGGCCAGTGCGTTCGCGATGAAGGGCTCGTCGCTCATCTCCTGTGCGACTGAGAGGGTTTCCTCGAAGTAGGCACGCGCACCGGGGTAATCCCCCTGTCGAAGAGCCAGCATCCCCAGGGCATCGACCGGCATCATCAGGTACCGCCTGTCCCCGATGATGCGGAGCTGCGCCGCGCTCTCCTCGAGGAGGGAGCGTGCAGCCACGAGGTCACCCAGCTCTCCTGTTGCCCTGCCGAGGAGACGCAGCGCCATGGCCATGAGCCACGCGTCCCCCACTTCCTGGCACACCAGCAGACCCTCTCTTGCCAGCTTATACGCTTCGCTGGCGTTGCCTTGCAACAGCGCCACTTCTCCTAGCATCAACAGGGCCTGCGCAAGCTCCAACTTGCCTGCTGCACCTATCTCCCGGCTTACTATCACACTCGCCTCAAGGAGCCGATTCGCCTCGGGGAAGTCGCCTTGGTAGTACGCCATTGCTCCTGCTGCTCGGAGCGCCTTCGCTCTCGCTGCCGTAGGCGCCTGGGCACCTGGTTGCGCCAGCACCTGCTCGAGCCAACCGCGCCCCTCACGCAGGCAATTGCAGAAGCGCCAGAACAGCAAGAGCGCTCCCGCCAGCCGCAAGCCCAACTCAGCCTCCTGGCTCTCCAGCGTCCAGCGCAGGGCGGCCCGCAGGTTGTCGTGTTCGACCATGAGCCGTCTGCGCCAGGTGGATTGCTCAGCGCTGCGCAACTTCCGGTCTGACTGCTCCGCCATCGCCAGGAAGAAGCTCGCATGCCGCCGCCCTATCGCTTCTGTCTCACCGCTCTCTGCAAGGCGCTCCACGGCGTATTCGCGAATCGTCTCGAGCATCACCAGGCGTGGCTCGCCATCGGCTTGCACCTCTTGCCGCAGCAAGCTCTTGTCCACCAGGCCCGCCACGGCCTCCAGCACGTCGATCTCCAGGTCTGCATGAGCAGTGCAGACGGCTTCGGCTGCCTCGAGCGTGCAACCACCGACAAACACCGCAAGTCGCCGAAAGAGGCGCTGCTCCTCTTCATCAAGCAGGTTATAGCTCCAGGCGATGGTCCCGCGCAGCGTCTGCTGACGCAGGGGCAGATCCTGTGCTCCCCCGACCAGCAGTTTGAGCCGGTTTACCAAGCGTGGGAGCAGCGCCTGGGGAGAGAAGAGCTTGCTGCGCCCGGCCGCCAGTTCGATGGCCAGGGGCAGGCCGTCCACCTGCTGGCAAATCGCCGCGATGGCATGCGCGTTCTCACCAGTCAGGGCAAAGGCGGAGTGCACCGCCTGCGCACGCGCGACGAAGAGGCGGATGGCCCCGTACTCGAGCAGGCGGTCGGGCGGCGGCAGATTCTGCAGGTCCGGCAGCGCGAGGGGCGGCACCACGAACTCGTGCTCGCCAGAGAGATGAAGCGAGGCCCGACTAGTCACCAGCACCTTCAGAGCAGGTGCACCCATCAACAACTCAACGACGATCGGTGCGACTACGATGAGTTGCTCGAAGTTGTCCAGCAGGAGCAAGAGCTGCTGCTCCCGCAAGGAGGCTTTCAGGCCATCCAGCAGCGGTCGGCTTCCTTGCTCCCGCACACCGAGCGCCTGAGCGATGGTCGAGACGACCAACCCCGGTTCGGTGATGGGCGCCAAGGCGACGAAGCAGGTCCCATCAGCGAAGTCGGCGGTCACCCTTACTGCTACCTCCAGGGCCAGGCGCGTTTTGCCAACCCCTCCCGTTCCAGTCAATGTGACCAATCGTACCGCTGGACGAGAGAGAAGCGCACAGACGGCACCAATCTCTCGCTCACGGCCAATGAGTGGCGTGAGTGGCGAAGGACTGGAATGGTGAAGAAGAGAACGAATCTCGTGCATGGCTGGCGTTGCTCCTTGTCCAGTGAGTCAGAGAGTTCCAAGATGCTTCCTCGCCTGACCCATCGCTGTCTACTTACAGGATCATCGAGCCTGTGGGTTCATACTTCCTCTCTTTTCTTGCCTCCTTCATCCTGTAGCAGAATTGATCAGCCATCATCAGCTCCAGTGGAGGCGAGGCGCTTGGTATTCGACATTACGTGTGTTCTGAAATCGTTTCAGTAGGATCTTCAACATGGTCGCGTTTCGGTTTGCGCATTCCTGGTCGTGTGCTTGTCCGTCGGGTGCGAGCTGGCTTCGCTTCCACAGCACTGGTCTCAGGAGGAGCAGCCTCACTCTCCATGTGGAGCAAACTGTTCAACTGTGAACGATCGCCGCCGGTCAGTGCCATCTGTTGTTCGCCAGCAACAATATCGGCTGCCATATCGGCCAAGCTGGCCTCAACAAGTTCCTGTTCCCGCACCCGCTCAAGCGTGAGCTTGGCATCACCTTTGCGCAAGGCCGCTGAGACCGTGCGTACGAGCCAGTCCTTGAGCACTCCGACGCATCCGAGACAGCCCCGGTAAAACAGGGGCCAGTGATCCACCAGCAGTTGCAACTCTGTCTTCTTTGCCTCGCGACCAGAAACGGCCTGACATGCCTGCTTGAGCAGCGCGAGCAGTGCCCCTTGAAAGGCCGTGCAGTCTTCGGGATGGTTCAACTGATAGCGCGGAAAATGCACATCGGTACTCCGACGGGCTGCTTGGCTACTGACCCGACGAAACTTGAGGAGTGGGTAGGGCCCAGCGAGCACAAACAACACACCAGTCGTATTCGAGAGCGATTTGAGCCAATCCCAACACCGCCTGAGCTCTTCCGTTTCCCCATCAGCCATCAGATGTTGTGCTTCATCGAAGCAAATGGCAAGGACGCGTCGTTTGGCGAGGGCTTTTTCAACCGGCCAACGCAATTCAGGGGCCTCATCCAGCGTTTTGGTGGATACACGCCCGCGCCCCGCGGTCATCTTTTTCCCATTGAGGGAGGTTCCCACCTCTCGATAGGTCACCTCTTCAATGAATGGTTCGTCCAGTGCTCGCAAGACCCGTTCATACCATTCGCGGTAGGTGAACGGCGCAGGTGTTTCGACGAGAATGACCGGCAAAGGAAGCCGGTCTCCCGGGGTGACTACCTGTGCACGGGTTTGCATGCGGTGAGTGACGACGCGCAGCAGCTCTGATTTGCCTACGCCCGTTGGCCCAGACAACAAGAGAAAGGCAAAGCCTCCTGGTTCCCAAATCCTCTGGGTCAGTTCATCATCCTTGCGAATCAGCATGGCGTGCTCGACGGTATACTTCTTAAAGGTCTCCAAACGCTCTTGGAGGGCTGTCGGTAAAGGTTCGGATGGTGGAATTGGCTTCCTTAGCATCAGCGATACTCCCCATAGACTGGCACTTCTGCCAGGTTGACCGGAGATCGTTCTCCCATGGGACGTTTGACCGGAGTTGAACGTTTGGCAGGAGCGTCGGCATGTGGTCCCCCAGCAAGCGCATCAAGGATGGGGTGACTCTCCAGATCTTTCAGCCGTTGCAGCAACCATGCCTGATGCCCTTCGGCTTTTTCCAGAAAAGCCGCCAGTCGCGCAGCAGAGAGACCTCGGCTCTCTTCATCTCCCTGAGCTGATTTGCGCAGTTCTGCGCGTCCAGATCTCCAGTTCTCGCTCCGAGCGTCCGGAAAGTTGCGCGTAGAATTGCGATTGACAGGGAATCCATTGGTTCTGCACAAAAGCGTAGAGGATCCCGATATCGAAAGGATCGTAGCGAATGGGAACCGATTGGCCTACGAGTTCGCGTGCGGAGAATACCTCATTCTGGTAGTAGTGCCCAAAGAGCTTAATGCCTTTGCCCTTCTGGATCTTTCCTTTCTCCGCTCGGCTCGTGGGCATGGTCTCTTTGAGAAAGAGGTCGTCATAGGCAATCGCACGGTTCCTCCGCTCACCAGAGGTGGCCAGTCCGTTCACAAACATCGCCCGAGGGGTTTGATGGAGCGCCGAGTGATCCATTTGATCGTAGACCTCATAGCCCCATTCACACAGGTCAGTGTACAGATCGCTGAGCGTCCAGCAGGCTAGACGGCGCGGGTCCACCTCACGGGTGAGAGTTCGTGGGGCCTTGCTGGCCTTCGTATTGCCCAGCAAATTGTTGAGAAAGTCCCGATGAGCCTTGCCAAAGAGGCGCTCGATCACCGCCCCGAACCGAGGCTGAACCGGGGGCCGAACCGTCTTTTGGCAGCGATAGTGAATCAGCAAATGATCAAAATACTGACTCTCGAATTCTCTGCCTCCATCGACCACCAGCGATTGTGGCAAGCGCCCGAAGCGTTTGACACAGATCCGTAAGACCATCATGCAAGAGAGATAGGAGGGAGGATCGAAGGTGAGATAGATGGCCAGCACCCGACGGCTGAACGCATCCATCAGAAAGGTCGCCCAGGGACGTCCCAGATTGCGCCCAGACGCCTGTGCCACCAATTCAATGTCGAGCAGCGTATGGTCAATATGGGCGATGGCAAATGGGCGGTCGCCATGCACAGGGGTATGATACTCCAGATACAGATAAGGAGGTTGCTCAGCATACATGGCACGCGTTCCCAGGCGCTGCGTCTCGACCTCTGCGGTCGCAGCCGCCTTGAGATGACGATAAAACGTGCGCAGCGTCAAGGGAGCGACACCGCGCTTCTCGCACGCTTGCACGTAGCCTTGATAGACGGCGATCTTTTCCTTCTAGCGAGGATCGCCATACTTGCTTTTGATGGCTTCCTCCAACAGTTTGCGGGCAACCGGGTCAGACTTCGGGTTGTGGTTGCCCCGCTTGCTCGTCTGTGGAAGGAGACCAAGATACCCGTAGCCATATTGCACCTCGGCAGCCAGGTAGTGCGCTTTCCAGCGGCGAAGCGTTCGTGCAGAGACGGTGATGGCCATCTCTGAGGGGTTTCCATACAGCAACGCCTGGACCGCGATCAGGCGAGTATCGGCCACCTTCATCGCCTCCGGTCCGGCCTGATCAAGAATCTTTCGCACTTCTAAGCGGGTCGGTTCAGCATCAGTGGAAGCAATCTGACTGATGGCCCCTTGTTCGATGAGACGATGGAAGAAGGCACGGGGGAGGCTGATTGGCTCACCAAATTCGCCCTGGAGCAGAACGTGATTCGGGTTCAGTTCGATCAGGACATAGACGCGCCCACCCCAAGAGAGAGAGGTATGCAAGAGCGAGGGCGTTGACGGTAAGGAGATATGAGGAAGTGCAGCAGCAGAAGCGGCATCCACAAACAGGCGCACCTCCTGATGTTCTCCCAAAGGGAACGCTGTCAGGTCCACATACAGCGCCTCTGAAGCGATGAGCGCGTAAACCATGTCTGCGGTGATCTCACCTTTGGGCTCCAGGATGTCAGCCAGGCGAACCCCCGACTGCGCTGCGACCCGCTCTTGTAACAGATGGCGATGGAACTCGTCTACAACCAGCGGCGTCACCCAGTAATCTTCCAGAAACATGAGATTCTGGATGAAGACTGCCGACAGCTCGCGGGAAGAGCGCACACGATAGAGCAGTCCTAATGCTTCGGCTGCGGCTTCCCCAGGAGCAGACCGATAGCCCCCAGAGGGGTTGCGTTGATAGCGATCCGAGTGCTCTTTCACGAGGCGCGCCAGCTCCTCCTCCAGTTTCCACTCTTCAAAACTCGCTCCCTCCTGTCTCAAGACAAGAAAATCAGGGGGATGCCAGTTGGTGACCCGACGCCCGGAAGGGCCACAATAGTGCAACTTGAGCCTGGTCGGCTGATCCCAGTATTCCAGCACACCGGGGTCATGTTCCATGATGTAGATGGCGCCCAACTCGGTATGGCTCTCAAATTGGATGATCTGGCGCATTTTGCGACTAGGATACCGACCATGAATATTACCCCGCCCCCCGGCCACGCGGCGAACCGGAGGGGATCGCCGGATATCGGTGAGCAAGGTGCGCGCAGGATCAGAGAATCCACACTGATCGAGCCAGTGCAAATACGCATCATCAGCAAGCATGCGGCCTCCCAGAAAAGATGAGGTAGTTCCGACGTACTCTCTGCTTTGCTGGTATTGTACGCGATCGAAGCCGAAAATGGAAGACTTCGACACAAAAAGCGTCCATTGTGACTGATATCGTGGCCAAGTACTGGAAGAGGAAGTGTCTTTTACAAGCAAGAGACGAGGTGCAAACCGGCCTGCACTTTGAGGCGGTTTCTGTGTCGTGGATTTCCCTATGAGACAAGTATTACCTGCAAAAAGGAAGGCAAGATTTTTGTCAAAAGGTGGATTCTGCGGTCAATAACTTTGTCCAGGGACACATATCGCTCACGCCGAACTCTTTCTCTCGCCAGCAGAGAGTCATTTATTATGGTTTAGCTCGTACGACGACGAGATTCAAGCAAAAATGCGAGAGTTCCTGCAATCCTGAGAGGGGTGATATTTCACAATGAAATTCATTTTCACTAAGGCTACTTTTTGTTAGCTGTAAATTACTTTTTTCTGCGGGCGAAAATGACACCATTCCATGGGTCTGCAAGCGAGCATTATCCACCAACCATTGAGCATGCAGAAGGGCAGAAAATGGAAAGCATGTTTGCACCAAATACGTGTGTCATTCAATGACG
>JBKPBA010000501.1:0-5433 GCA_046726675.1 Chloroflexota bacterium | reverse complement strand
AATCAACATCGTTCCTTGCAATTCAGGTTCAAGCGGGATATGATTGTATGCCTGGATTCTTGCTAGTTCTACACTACCTGCGTTATGAAGGTATGAGAGTACGTCTAAGGTATTTTCTCCACGCGTTGCATGGAGATTGTAGATGATCAAAGGAAACGCGCCAACGGCGAGACCTATCACCACAGTCAACACCGCACCTTTGAGCAATTCTCGCCAGCAGAACAATAGCAGGAGTAAGCCTGAAACCAGGATAAACGGAAGCATTAGGAAATCACTCCAGAACCCCAGCCCTACCACAAGTCCCCAGCATCCATAGGCAATCAAGCGCCACACTCGCCATCGAGGAGAAGAGTATTGATCATAGGATAGTGCAAGCCATGTTGCAAGCAGCAATGCAAGGGAGCCAAAAAATAGCAATTCGGGGTATCCGCCAATAGCAACTAATTCTGTATCTAGCATGATGCTGGATCCCAGAGTCAGCAACACTAGCGTGATTAAAGCTAGCTTTTTCGTATAAAGCAAGCTTGTCAGGAGGTACATATTGGCGAGAAAGAGGGCAAACATTAGCACAGGGCCGAGCCGTAACGAAAACACCGAGGTGCCAAAAAGACGAAAAAACGCTGCCGAAACATATGCTTCTAATGCGCCCATATAATGCTGGCCATAGAAGAAAAGCGGATGCTCTCCTTTGTAAGCAATATGTATGCCCATGACGCCCATTGTGTCTTCATCGGCATTGCTATGCGGCCAGCCTTGAGCAATGAGAATTATACGTAGCAATGTTGCAACCACTATGATAATACATGCCCATATTCCATAGCTGCCTATTTTAAGTTGCTTTATGCGCAACAACATACAAAAATGACCTCCAGAGTTTTCCTTTTTGCTTTGCCGTTTGCCATGACAAAAGGTTTCGCCTTCTGCTCTCCTTATAGTAGTATCAACCGATGAATAGAAAGGAAATAAGCGAAATATGACCTTTAGTCAAGAGGGATGGCGCGCCAATCGACAAGTTCATCGAAGTATTTGAGTACCGTGGGATCATTATCAGCCGCCCAACCATCTGGATGTACAAGAATATGACGATGTAGATAGAGCAAAGCAATCAGCCATTTCCGCTTGACCGTACCCTCTGAACCACGCAACAACTCGAACTCGGCCTGCTCTAACAACAAGGTGATAATAGTAAGTTGTGCCATGCGTTCAACAAGACCGCGCAGAGGGAGTTGGGCACTATCAGAGTCGAGTGATGCCAGTTCTTGCAGCCGTTCCGCGAGTTGATTCACCAATGTTTGCAACTGCCGCGCTACCGGAACCACTACAGGTTGTTGAAATGATTGCAATCGTTGATGCAACATACCAAAGAGCGCCGCTGCAGCGCCTTCCCTGGCGATGGCCCGCGCTACGTCGAGTACGATAACATTACTGGAACCCTCCCAAACAACGTTTACAATACAATCACGCAATAAGCGCGCATTAACCCAGTCCTCCACATAACCATTCCCTCCCCGCATTTCCAACGCTTCCAGTGTCACATATTCGCCCCGTTTGGGGATATAGTACTTGCCTAGCGGGGTCAAAATGCGTAACAGGCGCTGGTCTTCCTCTGCGCCATGATTATCCACTCGTTCCAGAACTGCTGCCGTTTCAAAAGCCAGTGCTGCACAGCCCTCGACTTCGATCAACAGGTCTACCAGTTGACGGCGCATGAGTGGATGTTCAGCCAGAGTGCGTCCAAAAGCAACACGTCCCCGTGTATGAACTAATGCCTCGAGAAAACTTCGGCGCATTGCTGCAAGCGAACCCATGGCGGCCCAGACACGTGTGAGGTTTATCATCTCCGTCATCTGCACAAATCCACGATTCAAAGCTCCTACCTGGTATGCCTGTGCGCCATTGAGCGTCACCTCGCCGGTTGCCAATGAACGAGTACCAAGTTTATCTTTGAGACGATTGATGGTATAGGCATTGTGTGCGCCATCTTCCAATGTCTTAGGCACAAGGAATAGTCCAAGACCACGGGTACCCGCTGGAGCGCCCTCCGGACGAGCTAGTGTTAGAATAATATCAGCTGAAACATTAGAGCAGAACCACTTGTCTCCCCATAGTTCCCACTCAGGCTGAAAGCCATCACCAATGTCCGAGCGGGGTTTTGCTACAGTAGTGGTCAACCCGACATCCGACCCTCCCTGCTTCTCTGTTAAAAACATGGCACCCTGCTGCAATTCATCTATGGTGAGCGCAGTAAGAGGAGGTAAAAAACGACGCCTGAGCGCTTCGCTGGCGTAGCGTTCCAATACGCGAGCCAATGCATCAGTCATTGCTATCGGGCAGAATACGCCAGCTTCGGCCTGCATACCGAGATAGCCTAGCGCAAACTTGACGGGTTGGGGTATGTGACCCTGCCAGCCCAGCGCGTCCTCTCGATGGGAACATGCCGCGATGGCAAAATCTTGATAAGCAATGCGTTCAAGCTCGTGATATGCAGGATGAAAGATCACCTCGTCAACACGTTGGCCCTTTTTATCGAACTGCATAAGAACAGGACCGTGGCGATTGGCCGCTACTGCCAAACTGTCCATCTTTTGTGATGCTATAGCACCCATTTCAGCAAGTATGGCCTGCGCTCGTTCAAAGTCTTCTGCTGATAGATGCTGCCTCAAAATAAATGACAGGTCAGGATCGGCACTAAAGAAATTAATTCCTTCAGTATCTGGCATAAGATTAGTTAGTTCTTGCATCGCTTGTATCCTTTCCTGTCATGCTTGACGTGTCTACTGATGAGAAACGTTTTAGCTTCTCCTCAAGTGTTGATGTACCGAAAGGTATTGTAGCATATGTAAGCATAGATTTGAGCATTCCAATGCGAACAGTGTTGATTCTTAACCCAACCTCTGGTATATCAACGGTAACCGAGAAACGTATGCCTCCAGAAGAGACTGAAGAAGCAATTCTCCAGGGTTTACAATCCTATGGTATTGAACCAAAAATTTACCATACCACACTCGAAGATACTGGAAAAGGATTGGCTTCACGAGCGGCTGCCGAACATGCTGAACTGGTCATTGCCGTTGGCGGTGATGGCACGATTCATGCAGTTGCTAATGGGTTAGTCGGTACACAAAGCACGCTTGGCATTATTCCTACGGGCACGATGAACAACCTGGCGCATAGCTTGAATATCCCCGACACTATTCCAGCAGCTTGTGTAGCCATTGCCAAAGGCGAGACGCGTCTCATAGATGTTGGAAAGATTAACGAACAGATTTTTCTTGAAGTTGCTGGCATAGGTCTTGAGGCATCACTCTTCCCTGCGGTTGAGGAGATTAAGAAACTAGGCTTACTCACAACCTTACATGGAGTTGTTAGCGGCCTGAAGACTTTGCTCACATTCAAGCCGACTAGAATTCGCATCACATTTGATGATCGTCAAAGACGTCCTTACGAGGCGCTGCAGGTGACAATTTGTAATGCTCCTTTTTATGGAATACATCTTGAATTAGCCCCCGATATTTTGATGGATGATGGACTTTTAGACGTTATCATCTACAGAAATTTCAGTAAGCTCGAATATATTCGTCACGCTATTTCAATCAGTCAAGGAAGACGTATCTATCAGCCAAAGATCGTTCACATGCGCGTTAAATCTCTTCGTATCAATAGTGACCAACCTTTGGATCTCCAGGTCGATGGTATTCCTCAAGGCACCACCCCAGCGAAAGTAATGGTTTTACCTGGTGCCTTACGTGTACGCGTTCCAGCTGTAGATGCACCAGGATTACATACTAATGAACTCGAAGTTGAGATGAGTACTCCAGTCAATACGAGCAGTGTGAAACTATACATACACGACCGGAATATTCTGGGCACTACGCTTCCGGCTTGAGGCCATCTTTGTCCTGCTTACCAGTTCCTCCAATATACTCAATTGGATCGTCAAACACCTCATTAAACGTCCCCGTCCACAAGAATAGTTCTCTTTTGCGAAAGCCGAGGACAATTGGTTAGTTTCGTTATACTTCCTCTCGACGAGTAACGGCCTCAAAATGCCCGCCAACAGCTAGTTTTGCTCCACCAGGCACCACAGATGATTTGCTGAGAGATTGCTCAATCTTTTGTATTACTTCTGTATTGCAAACACTACCTGGCTGCTGATGCGTTGTCATACATATACCAGCAGTCATATAATTAGCCGTACCCAGGATATCCTTCCCTACTGTTGAAGTTGGGTCTGACAAATTATTAGCGATATCCTGCCATTGTAGACCCTGCAGGTCCTGCGGACTGTAGCTTGCACCACTAATGATATATTGGTTTGCAATATCGATAAATGGAATACTGCCAGGTTGAGTTGTATATGGCGAAACATCGTAAGTATTCAACAGATTCTGCTGTTCCGTAGTCGGTGTTTGCAGTGCTGCATAGTTTCCGGAGGAGTCCTGCACATTTCCCAGAGTTTCGACAGGCACAAAATCAATGTACTTGCTCGTATAAAATGAACCACCATAACGGCCAGTATAAAACGTAAAAGTTGGAGTGCTGGGATAAGCATCGGTACTTGAAGAAGTTGTCTGATAGAGCTTGTTAAATGTACCAAAGCGACTGAGTGCTACAACGGCTCCCCAGCGTTCCGCTGCACAGTAAGGGCAATATTCGGCCCCTATATACAAAAACTCTGGTTTACCTGTTGGTCCAACCAGAATCGGCGGTGGCCCTTTTACGGCGTGCAAAGGATTTTGCACGCCGCCCGTTCCCACTGTCGTAAGCACATTCGGATCAACATTGGTAACTGCTTTGAATACCTGGGAACTGGCCTGGGTTGGTCCGTTCGGACTTCCCGATTGTTGATTTGAAAAGATGACAAAGACGCCGATGATTATTGCGATAACTACCAGAACTCCACCAATGAGTAACCACTGTCGCAGATTGGAAGTACTCCGCTTTTTGCCTTTGTTACGCGTCTGAGATTGACTAATTTGATTGCTAGAAAGTCGTTGCTGTCGTTGTTGCCTTTCCCGCTCACGCCGCTGGGCTGCAGAAACAGGCTTTTGTTTCGTTTTTGCCATATATCAATTTCCTCATTATTTTCTATATAACTAATCAGGGTAATTGTATCATAAACAAGGCAAATGTCATCTCTCAATTGCCTCACAACAGGGCATTTACAGCTTATTTTAAGGGAATTTTACAGCTGACGCTTTGCTTGACAAAGCAACAATCCTTAAGGTACAATCGTACCGCTACAACAGAAGCCGCATTACATGAGCCTCGTTCGTCTAGTGGTCCAGGACATCGCCCTTTCAAGGCGGAGATCACGGGTTCGAATCCCGTACGAGGTACTTTCATTTTATAGGACTGTTATGCTGAGCACAGCGAAGCATCTCCCCGACAAGTTCAAAATAAGAGGATACTGATGATTAGTGTCGAAGAAGC